>NZ_JBQSYL010000034.1:0-41789 GCF_052379245.1 Glutamicibacter sp. AOP12-B1-11
GTGCGGCTGCACATTGGCATACTCCGCACCGAACAGTGCCTTCAAACGCTCAATAGCCAACGTCTCGATAACGTCAACCTCTTCGCAACCACCGTAGTAACGGCGGCCCGGGTAACCTTCGGCGTACTTGTTGGTCAACACCGAACCCTGCGCCTGCATCACAGCCTGCGCGGTATGGTTCTCCGAAGCGATCATCTCCAGACCACGCTGCTGACGAGCGAGCTCGGCATCGATCCGCTGCGCAACCTCAGGATCGAGCTGCGCCAGGGACTGAGTCAATGATGCAGGGGCTAGGGATTCAAAAGTCTTGTTGCTCATTACTCGACGTTTCCACCGTTCGCGCTGGCGTAGTCTGCTGCCGAAAGCAGCGGACCTTCGGACTCAACTTCAACGGTGAACAGCCAGCCGTTGCCGTATGGATCTTCGTTCAGGATTGCAGGGTTATCTGCAGCTTCCTGGTTGATCTCGACGATGGTGCCGGTCACTGGCGAGTACAGGTCGGAAACCGACTTCGTGGACTCGACTTCGCCACAGGTCTCGCCCGCGGTGACGGTGTCGCCAACTTCTGGCAGGTCAACGTAGACCACGTCGCCCAGTGCGTCGGCGGCGATCTGTGTGATACCGATCTTGGCTGGCGATGCTGCATCGATCCACTCGTGCTCGGCCGAGTAGCGCAACGATGAAAGAACTTTACTCACGATAATTCCTCTCCCAAGGGAAATGGTGGGCGTCTTACGAACGCCCGCTTAGGTTAAACGTTACTTTGCTCGGGTGTAGAACGGCAGTTCTACGACCACAAATGGCAATGTCTTGCCACGAAGGTCGACATCTAGCTCGGTTCCCACTTCACTAAATGCAACATCCACGTAGCCTAGTGCTACCGGGTAGCCCAAGGTCGGCGATGGCTGGCCGGAGGTGATCTCGCCTATGGTCGCTCCATCCTTGACGATGGCGTATCCGCCACGGCCGGCGCGCTTGCCCAGACCTTTCAGGCCCACCAGCTTGCGTGGCGGTGTCTGTCCGCGCAGTGCCTCCAGCGCTTCGCGACCGACAAAGTTCTCGGTCTTCTTGAAGGACACCACCGGAGCGAAGCCGGCATCGAAGGGGGTGCGCTCGACGGAAAGCTCGTTGCCGTAGAGCGGCATGCCGGCTTCCAGACGCAGCGAGTCACGCGAAGCCAGCCCGCAGGGGACCAGTTCGTGGCCGGTGCCGGCTGCGACGGTCTTGTCCCAGATGGCGGTGGCGTCTTCGTTGGCGATGATCAGCTCGAAGCCGTCTTCGCCGGTGTAGCCGGTGCGGGCCAGCAGCACGTCGATTCCGCCGAGAACCACTTCGATGGCCGCGTAGTACTTCAGTTCCTGCACCGCGGCTGCGGTCTGCTCATCGGCCGCCAGCGATGCCACGATCGCCTCGGCGTTCGGGCCCTGTACGGCGATCAGCGAGGTGCGTGCCGAGGCGTCATCCACCACGACGTCGAAACCTGCTGCGCGCTCGGCCAGTGCGGCCGCCACAACCGGCGCGTTGCCGGCGTTTGGCACGACCAGGAAGCGCTCTTCGCCGAGGCGGTAGACGATCAAGTCGTCAAGGATCTTGCCCGCTTCGTTGAGGATCAGCGAGTACTTCGCCTTGCCGACCTTCATGATGGACAGGTTGCCGGCCAGCGCGGTGTTCAACGCCTCGCCGGCCTGGGGACCGGTGAGCCATACCTCGCCCATGTGGGACAGGTCGAACAGGCCCGCGGTGGAACGCACGGCCTTGTGCTCGGCAAGTTCCGAACCATACTTCAGCGGCATATCCCAGCCGCCGAAGTCGGTGAACGAAGCGCCAAGCTCGGCATGCTTGCCGTGCAGCGCGGTGTGCTTGATATCGGTGCTTGTCTCAGTCATCGCGATGTCCTAGTCTTCGAAGGCTTCAGGAGCTGGGCAGGAGCAGATCAGGTTTCGGTCACCGGCTGCGCCGTCGATGCGCCCGGTGGCCGGGAAGTACTTGTCGCGCTTGAGGCTGGCTACCGGGAAGGCGGCCTGCTCGACGCTGTACTTGCGGTCCCAATTGCTGGAGATCAGTGCGGTGGCGCTGTGCGGTGCGTTGCGCAGCGGCGACTCTTCGATGGTGTAGACCCCGGACAGCACTTCCTGCATTTCCTGGTGGATGGTGATCATCGCTTCGATGAAGCGTTCGATTTCCGCCAGGTCCTCGGACTCGGTTGGTTCCACCATCAGGGTGCCGGAGACCGGGAAGGACAGCGTTGGTGCGTGGAATCCGAAGTCGATCAGGCGCTTGGCCACGTCTTCTGCGGTCACACCGGTTTTCGCGGTCAGTTCGCGGAGGTCCAGGATGCACTCGTGGGCCACCAGGGACTTGTTGCCGGTGAACAGGATCGGGAAGTACTCGTTCAGGCGCTTGGCGATGTAGTTTGCGTTCAGGATCGCGGTCTTGGTTGCTTCGGTCAGCCCGTCGCCACCCATCATCGCGATGTAGGCCCAGGAGATCGGCAGCACGCCGGCGGAGCCGAAAGCGGTGGACACTACCGGCACACCGTCGCGTTCGGTGTAGCTGCCCGAAGCGTCGCCGGGCAGGAATGGCACCAGGTGCTCGGCGACAGCGACCGGACCGACACCCGGTCCGCCACCGCCGTGCGGGATGCAGAAGGTCTTGTGCAGGTTCAGGTGGCTGACGTCGCCGCCGAACTGGCCCGGCTGCGCGAGGCCCACCAGGGCGTTCATGTTCGCGCCGTCGATGTAGACCTGGCCGCCCGCGGCGTGGATCTTGTCACAGACCTCGCGCACGTCGGCGTCGTAGACCCCGTGGGTGGATGGGTAGGTGATCATGATGGCCGACAAGACGTCCTTGTTGGCCTCGATCTTGGCATCCAGGTCGTTTGCGTCGATGGTGCCGTCCGCTGCGGTCTTCACCACGACGACCTTCATCCCTGCCAGCACGGCCGAAGCCGCGTTGGTGCCGTGGGCCGAAGCCGGGATCAGGCAGACGTTGCGCTGGGATTCGCCGCGCGAGGCGTGGTAGCCGGAGATGGCAAGCAACCCGGAGTATTCGCCCTGCGAGCCGGCGTTGGGCTGGATCGAGATGCCGGCGTAACCGGTGATGGCGGTCAACCGGCCTTCAAGGTCGGTGATCAGTTCGCGCCAGCCGATGGACTGCTCGGCGGGAACGTAGGGGTGGATCGTGGCGAACTCCGGCCAGGTGATGGATTCCATCTCGGCGGCCGAGTTCAGCTTCATGGTGCATGAGCCCAGTGGGATCATGGTGCGGTCCAAGGCCAGGTCGCGGTCCGAGAGGCGACGCAGGTAGCGCATCATCTGGGTCTCGGAGGAGATGGTGTTGAAGATCGGGTGGGTCATGTAGGCGCTGCTGCGCACCTGCGCCTCGGGGATCTCGAAGCCCTCCGGTACGGACAGCTCAACGCCGAAGACCTCGACCAGGGTGCGCACGATATCCGCGGTGGTTGCCTCATCGGTGGAGATGCCCACCTGGGTTTCGGAAACCTTGCGCAGGTTGATGCCGGCTTCGGCCGCCTTGGCGATGACCGCTTCCGCGTTCTCGACGTTGACCACAACGGTGTCGAAGAAGGAGTCGGACGCCAGGGTGAAGCCGCCGGAAACCAGCGAGCTGGCGATGACGCGAGCGTGGTTGTGCGCCCGGGTCGCGATCTGCTTCAGGCCCGCCGGGCCGTGGTAGACGCCATACATCGAGGCGCAAATGGCCAGCAGCGCCTGTGCGGTGCAGATGTTGGAGGTGGCCTTCTCGCGGCGGATGTGCTGCTCGCGAGTCTGCAGTGCCAGGCGGTAGGCGGGGGTGCCGGCGTCATCGGTGGAGACACCGACCAGGCGCCCGGGCATCGAGCGCTGCAGGCCCGCGCCGACGGCGAGGTAGGCAGCGTGCGGTCCGCCGAAGAACAGCGGCACCCCGAAGCGCTGGGTGTTGCCCACTGCGATATCCGCGCCCTGTTCACCGGGAGGGGTGATCATGGTCAGCGAGAGCAGGTCGGCTATGACAGTGACCATCGCGCCGGCGTCCTTGGCGGCGGCGATGATCTGCTTGTGGTCGGCAATCGAGCCGTCGTTGCCCGGCTGCTGGAGCACGATACCCGAGATGTCGCCTTCCGGCAGACCCTGGGAGAGGTCAACAACTTCGATTTCGAAGCCGAGCGCGTCGGCGCGGCCTTCGATGACCTTGATGGTCTGCGGGAAGATGTTCGAGTCCAGCACGGTCTTGCCGCTGGCCTTCTTCTTATTCGAACGGCGCATCATCAGCACGGCTTCGGCCGCCGATGAGGACTCATCGAGCATCGAGGCGTTGGCGATGGGCAGGCCGGTCAGGTCCATGACCATGGTCTGGAAGTTCAGCAGCGCTTCGAGGCGGCCCTGGGAGATTTCTGGCTGGTACGGGGTGTAGGCGGTGTACCAGGCCGGGTTTTCCACGATGTTGCGGCGAATCACCGCTGGCGTGAAGGTGTCGTAGAAGCCCTGGCCGATCATCTGGGTCTTCATCACGTTCTTGGATGCCAAGTTGCGCAGGTGAGCCAACGCTTCGGTTTCGCTCAGGGCAGCAGGAAGATCCAATGCCGCACCCTGGCGGATGTCGGCCGGAACTGCGGTGTCGATCAGCTCGTCGAGGCTGGAGTAACCCAGCGTCTGGAGCATGTGGTTTGCATCGGCCGGACGTGGGCCAATGTGGCGGGACACGAATTCGCTACTCGTTGATGCCGAGGTCTGCGTAATAGTCATGGTGCAGTTATCTCCAGGGGGATCTGTCTTGGCGCATGCCAAAGGAAGGTCTCTGTCCCTCCCCATCCCTGTTGCATAACCTGAGAGTTTTACGCATCCGACCTACAAAGCCGGGCGCTTGCACCTTCGGTGAACCGGAACGGGCCGGTTTCTTTCCAGAGTTGCCTCGTGATGGCGGTACGGGGGCCTGAGAGTTTCCTGGGGAGGAATTGCTCCTACGGCGCCCATCCATGGTGTGAACGGGTCTCTCCCGCCATCCGTCGAAGGCTGTGCCGTGGATCTGATGATCCAAAACACATCACCATCTTACCTGCACCGCATGCTTCTATCCAAGACCGGCGGCTCGGTTCGATTCACAAATTAACTTGCACTGGAGCCTTGAGCGAGTTTTACATAGGCGGGATATCTCGCTGGCAAGGAGTCTCCCGAGGACGTGCCCGTCAGCCGGCGCTTGATCCAGGGTCCCAAATGCTCCTTCACCCAGCCCATATCCTCGCGTAATCTCTCGCCACGGGAGTTGACCGGCAGCTGCGGCAACCCCGGAAGATTGATCTGCCCGGCCCATTCGGGCTCAACGATGCCGTGCCTGCCGAGCAGTTCGAGCACCTTGCGCGCCATCAATGCGTGGCCGAATTCGTTCATATGCAGCCGGTCCCCCGCCCAATAGCGCAGGTCCGAGAATTCCCGCCAGCGCCAGTAGTCGGCCACCAGCGCACCATGGGTGTCAGCGATTTCGCGGATCTTCTCGTTGTAGATGGCGGTCCGCGGACGGGTCTTGTTGAATAGCGGGGAATCCACGGTGTCGAACCCGGTGAACAGCACCACGGTGCTGCCGGACTCGGCAAATCGGCGGACCATCCCGTCATAACCGCGCATGAGCGCGTCCAGATCGGCGCTGGGGCGCAGAATGTCGTTGCCCCCGGCATAGATGGTCACCAGATCGGGTTCCAACGCCAGCCCGGCGTCGAGCTGCTGGTTGATGACCTGGGAGATCTTCTTGCCGCGAATGGCAAGGTTCGCGTATTCCCAGTCGCCCTGGGTGCCCAGCACCTCGGCCACCCGGTCGGCCCAACCGCGCACCCGGTTAGGGCGCACCATGCTGATATCTCCGACACCTTCGGTGAAGGAATCCCCTAATGCAAGGAATTTCATTTCGCTCCCTTGGCCAAGATGAGCTGGCGGGCCAGCTGGCTCAGGCGCACGCCGGTCGAGATATCCTTTTCTCCTTCATTGCGCGAAGGGATGTAGCCGAAGCCCAGCTGGTAGGCCGGGTCGGCGAAGGCCAGCGACGAATTCGCCCCGTCATGCCCATAGGCGAAGATCGAGCCGTAGTCCTTGCGCGCGGTGGGCTTCATGAAACCGACGGCGAAGGCCTGCAACTGACCGTTGGTGCGGTCCGGTCCGTAGACGAGTTCGGTGGAAACCTCGGCCCAGGTATCTGCGCTGAGCAGCCCCTCGGTGGCGCCGAGCTCCGGCACCGCGCCGAAGGACGCGGCGTAGATCCCGGCGAGCGCCTGGGCGTTGGCCACCGCGCCCATGGAGGCCGGACCCAGCTGCCGGACCTGTGGCGAGTTCGCCAGTTCGTGCCAGTTGTACACCGGTCCGGATTCCAGGGCGAAGCCCGAGGTGGAGTTGACCGAGAGCCCGGACGGCGAGAACGGGTCCATGAAGGCAGGTGCTTCATCCAGCGCGGGCAGCACGTCGCGGTAGCGCGGTTCGAGTTCTGCGCCGTGGCCGATGAAGGCGTCGACTCCCAGCGGCTTGCGGATGCGCTGTTCGTAGACTTCTTTGAGTTCCTGGCCGGTGACCCGGCGTACCAGTTCTTCCATGAGTACACCCATGGTGATGGCGTGGTAGCCGACGATATTCTGTCCCTGCGGCCAGATGCTCGGCATGGAGGCCAGCACCTTGGCGTATTCGGCCGAGTTGAGCAGAACCTCGCTTGGAACTCCCCCGGGGACGCCGAGCACGCCGGCTTGGTGGCTGAGTACTTCGCCCAGGGTCAGGCGCTGTTTGCCGCCGCTGGCGAATTCGGGCCAGTAGGTTCCGATCGGCTTGGCCGGATCGAGCAAGCCGTCCTGAATCAGCATCGCGATGACCAGCGCACCCAGGCCCTTGGTGCAGGAGAAGACGCAGGTCACCGCGTCGCCGGCGAGATGCTCGCCGACCGCGTGGCTGAGCACCAGCTGCCCGCGGTGATAAATCGCGAGCTGGGCCGAATAGCCCTCTTCTTCCGCCGCTCGGGCGTCAAGCGCTTCGGCGAGGGGCGCGAAATCTTCTGTAATGACCGAATCCATGAAAATCCTTAAAGTGCTTGCTGCTTGTCAACTAACACTAGTGCGAAAGGGGAAAAAGCTAAGCGCGGCTCTCGATTGTTTCCTGGCGGAAACGCAATTTCCAGCCCCGATCCGTCTGCTGCCACCATGAGGAGCAGACCAAAACCTGCGAGCCTTCCGGACTCATCCGATAGGCGATCAGCACCAGCTTGGAATCCAGCGGACGCGCGGTGAGCAGCTGCACCGGACCGGTGGCCGGAAGCGCGCCGCCGGCGTCGAGGATCGAGCGCACGGTGGAGACATCCAGCAGCGAACCGTCACGGCAGACTTCCTGGTAGCTCGGGTGCAGAAAATCGCTGACCTCGGTGAAGTTCGCGCGCACCTGCGCGTCGAGCAGACCCTGCTCCAATTCGAAGACGGTGCTTGCCACGTCCACGGCTGGTTCGGCGGCGGCCTCAACCACCGGAGGCGGGGCTTGGCCCGGTTCGTTGCCAGCAATCGTGCCCGAGGAGCCGGTATAGCCGGGCCCGGCGTCCGGGTCCTTCCCGCTTTGATGTGCGGTGGCGGCGGCTCGGGCCCGGTCATCGGCTTCCTCGTTGAGTTCGTGGCCGGCATGGCCCTTGACCCATTCAAAGGTGTATTTGCGTCCATCGATCACCGCGTCTAGTTCTCGCAGAATGTCCTGGTTGAGCACCGGCTTGCCGTCGGACTTCTTCCAGCCCTTTTTCTTCCATCCCGGCATCCACTTGGTGATGCAGTTGATGGCGTACTGGGAATCGCACAGGATTTTCAGTTCGGTTTCGGGTTCTTTGGCCGTGGCGCGAAAGAGCTCGAGCACGGCTTGAAGCTCGCCCATGTTGTTGGTTCCGTGGTCCCAGCCCCCGGCTCCCCAGTTTTCGTGGTCGATATACCAGGCCCAACCGGCAGGTCCAGGGTTACCGAGTGCAGAACCGTCAGCTGCCGCAATGATCGTCATATGAATAATCCTGCCATGTCCACCCCACAAGTGCAGATGACCAGGTGTGCCATGTTCGTTTTTTAACGGGCAATGTCCCGGTGAAAACTCCGTGAGTTCTCGCCGGGACATTGCCAGGACGCAGGTGTTGCCCCGGTTCAGCAAGCTTGGCTTCGAATGATTCAGGCCGGATACATCGGGTTATGCCCCGCGGCCACACGCTCTTCGGCGCGCACCTCGCCCGGTGCGGTACCGTCGAGGAACGGTCCGGAATCCGCCAGCTCTTCGCGCCCGTGGGCTTCGAGCCAGTTGCTCAGCTCCGGCCCCTTCGGCACGATCCCGGTGGGGTTGATATCTTCGTGAACCACGTAGTAGTGCGCCTTGATCTGCTCAAAGTCGGTGGTATCGCCAAACCCTGGGGTCTGGAACAGGTCGCGGGCGTAGCCCCACAAGTTAGGCATGTCGATCAACTTGTTGCGGTTGGTCTTGAAGTGACCGTGGTAGACCGGGTCGAAGCGAGCCAGCGTCGTGAACAGGCGCACATCGGCCTCGGTGATGTGGTCGCCCATGAGGAAGCGGCGGGTTGCTAGACGCTCTTCGAGATAGTCCAGCGTGTCAAAGAGCCGGTCATAGGCATCGTTGTAGGCCTGCTGGTCGCCGGCGAATCCGGCGCGGTAGACGCCGTTATTCACCTCGGTGAAGATGCGTTTGATCAGGGGCAGCATCTGTTCAAGCTGATCTTCGGGCAGCAGATTCGGCGCACCTTCGCGGTGGAATTCCTTCCATTGCGTCGACATGTCCCAGGTGATTTGCGGGTAGTCGTTGGTCACCACTGCACCGGTGGGAATATCCACGATTGCCGGGACGGTGATGCCGCGCGGGTAGTCCGCGAATCGCTTGAAGTAGTTTTCCTGCACACGCTCGGTACCCAGCACCGGATCCTTGCCGCCAGCGTCCAGGTCGAAGGTCCAGCTGCGCGAGTCATGGGTTGGGCCGGGCAGGCCGACCGATATCGCGTCTTCCAGGCCGAGGAGGCGGCGCACAATCAGCGTGCGGTTGGCCCAGGGGCAGGCACGTGCGGCCACGAGGCGGTAGCGCCCGGCTTCCACCGGCCACAGCTGCGCCCCGTCGCCGAGTCCGGCCTGCGGGTGGCCGATCGAGCTATTGGGCACACCAGCGGCAAAAGCTTCGGGGCGCGGATCTGCCACGATGCGGTCCTGGATGTAATTGGTATCCCGGCTGAATTCGCCTCCGGTGACGTAGGCACCCTTGGTCGAAAATTCTTTGGTCATTTCTCCCCTTGAAGCTTTTGGCGTAGTTCCTGTGCGGCTCTTAGCTCTCAGGCTAACTCGCTGGGTTGGCTAAAAGTAGTCATTTGCGCAGAACCACGAAAAGTTTGACTGCCAGCTTCTCGCGGTTCTCTTGATGAAAACTTAGGCGTTGGCCATGGCACCGGCGCGTACGGTGTTCATGGCGGTCGTCCAAGAAATCAGCTGGTCGAACATCGGCTGGACCGAGGCGGCGGACTGTTCGGTCGGGTTGAAGACGGAGAAGTTTTCGAAGTCGGTGAACAGCGAGAACATGCCGGTCTTCTGCACGTGGGCCAGCTGCAGTTCGGAAAGAATGCCGCGCAGGTGTTCCACCGCACGCGCTCCCATGGCCGAGCCGTAGCCGACAATTCCGGCTGCCTTGTTGGAGAATTCCGCGTTCAGGTAGGACAGTGCGTTAGCCAGAGCCGGTGCGATCGAGTGGTTGTATTCCGGAGTGATGAAGATGTAGCCGTCGAATTCGGCGATCTTTGCCGACCAGTTCTTCGTGGCTTCGTTCTGGTAGTTCTGGTACGCGGCCGGGAAGGCCTCGTCCAGCAGCGGCAGGTTGAAGTCGGCGATATCCACCAGCTCGTAGCTTGCGTCGTTGCGCTGCTGCGCCTGCTCGAGGACCCACTGCGCCACTCCAGCGTTATTGCGTCCTGGGCGGGTGGAACCGGTAATGATAGCGATCTTCAGCATGTTTTTGCTCCCCTAAGTGGTGGTACGCCCAACCTTTATGGTTGACACGTCATCAAATCTTGCTAAAAACTACATTACACGAGATAATTGATGTGTCAACAACTTTGCTGGCGTGCCCCGCAGCATTTACCGCTTCAGGAGAATAGAAAACATGGGAACCGAAAATACCCGCTGGCTCAACGACCGCGAGCAAGACCTCTGGCGGACCATTCGCGAGTTCCTCTGGCAGTTCCCCAGCGCCATGGATCGTCAACTCACCCAGGACTCCGCCATGCAGTCCGGAGAATACTCGGTCCTCGCGGTACTTTCCGAGGCCGAAGAGTCCTCGCTTCGCCCCGCCGAGATGGCCGAGGAGCTGCGCTGGGACCGCTCCCGGCTCTCGCACCTCTTGCGCCGCATGGAGGCCAAGTCCCTGATTACCCGCTGCTCAGATGCCTCGGATCGCCGCGGCCACCAGATCGGCTTATCCGAACTCGGCTGGCAGGCGATTCGCGAAGCGGCTCCGAAGCACGTTGAATTCATTCGCCAAACGCTGTTCGATTCGCTCACGCCAGCGGAACATGCCGCCCTGGAGACTGCGTTGCCTAAAATTTTAGCCGCAATCGCACCGCACGCACCAACCACGCCGCAATGCGACTAGCCCGACTGCTGGGCGAACTCGCTATTGCTCACTAGGCGGGCAAATTTACCGTCGAGCTCCACCAGCTGCGCAAAGCTCCCGGCCTCAATAATCTGCCCCTCATCGAGCACCACGATCTGATCTGCGCGCATCACCGTGCTCAGCCGGTGCGCAATCAGCAGCGTGGTGCGCCCAACGGCCAATTGATCCAGGGCCTGCTGCACCAGCGCCTCGGTCACCGTATCGAGGGCACTGGTTGCCTCGTCCAGGACGAGGACCTTGGGCCTGCGCAGCATGGTGCGTGCGATCGCCAGCCGCTGCTGTTCACCGCCGGAGAAGCGGTGGCCGCGTTGCCCGACGCGGGTATCCAGCCCCTCGGGCAGCCCGCGAATCAGCTCCGCAATCTGCGCCGCCTCCAAGGCTTCCCACAATTCTCCCTCGCTGGCGTGCGGTGCGGCCCAGAGCAGGTTCTCGCGCACACTGGTATGCAGCAGATAGCTTTCCTGCGCCACCATGGAGACCACCGCGGCGATCTCTTGCGGCTTCACCTCGCGAAGATCCACGCCGTCCAAGGTGACATTGCCAGAGCTCGGATCCAAGAGCCGCGGCAGCAATGAGCCCAGCGTTGATTTGCCCGAACCGGTGGCGCCCACGACTGCAGTCATCGTACCGGCCGCTAGCTTGAGGTTGAGGTCCCGCAAGGTAACGGTGCGCGCCCCGGGATAGCGGAAGCTCACATCCTTGAGTTCCAGTTCTCCGCGCACCTCGCTGGCCACGAGCTGGCGCGGGTTTTTCGGGACCGGGAGCGCCTGATCGGCATCGAGGTATTCAAAGACTCGGCTGAATAGCGCCATCGCCGAGACCCACTGGATGGAGATGCTCATCAGCCCCAGCACCGGGCGGAAGATCCCGGCCTGCAGTCCGGTAAAGGCCACCAAGGTGCCGATGCTCATGCCCTCCCCGGTGACAGGAAGCCCGGCCACGATGTAGAGCACCGCCGGCACCGCGGCGAAGATGATCGACATCGCGGCCATGCGCCAGCGACCGGCCAAAGCGCTACGCATCTCCAGATCGATGAGCTTCGAACTGGAATCGGTGAACTGCTCCGCGTCAAGCGTGCCGGTACCCATCACCTTGGCCAGGCGAACTCCGGAGATGCTCAAGCGTTCTTCGATAATCGAGGTGAGCGTGGACATTTCCCGCTGCCGCGCTCCGGTGATCTTGCGCCGCAGCTTGGCGGTTTGCCTGGCCAGGATGATGGCCGGCGGCAGGACCACCAGCGAGATCAGGCTCAACTTCCAGGAAATGGCTACCATCGCGCAAGCGGTGGCCACCACGGTGGTCAGATTTGAAGCGATCGAAGTCGCCGAGCTGGTGATCACCGACTGCATCTGGCCGACGTCATTGGTCAGCCGAGACTGCACCTCCCCCGAGCGAGCATTGGTGAAAAAGGCCAGGGACTGCTTCTGCAGGTGGGTGAACAGTCCGGTGCGCAATCCATGCATCACCTCCTGGCCCATCAGGGTCGCTCGCCACGTTTGAATCACGCCGAGCACCGCGTTGATCAGGGCAATGAGGACCAGCCCGCCAGCCAGCGCCAGTAATAGCTTGACGTCCTGCTCGGGAATAGCCACGTCAATGAGTTCACGGACGATAAATGGTTGCGCCAGCCCAATCAGCGATGAGGCAACGATCAGCAATATCACCACGATGACGGTTCTCAGGTGCGGGCGAAAAAGCCCGGCCACCCGGTGCAGCGAGACCGGATGCTCCGCCAGCCATTCCTTATCCTGTTTTGCATCACCCGGGCGCCCGCCGCCGCCGGGGCCACCCATTGCCATGGGAATCATGCGCACCTCCATTTATCTCTGTGTTCACAAACCAGAATAACAGAGGTTACCTCACTATGTGGTTCCATCTTGAGTTTGTCGGGAAGAACACCCTATTCTTTAATCATGCCTACCCAAGAGTCCGGCCCTGACTTGGTCGACCTGTTCAACCGCAGTTCGCGTTTGCTTCGCGGCAAGTGGCGCCATACCCTCACGCCCTACGGCATCACCCCGCATCAAGTACGAACGTTGATGTTGCTGGGACGCGAAGGAACCGAGGGAATGCGCAACTCGCAATTAGCCGAAAGGCTGCACATTGCCCCGCGCTCCACCACCGAGGTCATCGACCAGCTGGTCGCCAAGGAGCTAGCCACACGCACCGCGGATCCCGCCGATCGCCGCGCCAGCTTGATCACGCTGACCGCGTCGGGCAGCGAGCTGCTGAAGATTCTGCATGCCGAACGCAAGCAAAGCCACGAGGAATTCTTCGCGAGCCTCGGTGCGGAGGACCGCAGCGAGCTCACCCGGATATTGGGGCTGCTCGTTGCAGATGCAGCAGGCAGTCCGCGGTGCTAATCCAAGGTCATTGAGCACAAAAGAGGGCGGTTTCCCGCAGGATAAAAGTCCCGGGAAACCGCCCTCATCTCTAACTGCTTCGCCTAGTTTTCGGTCTTTCCGCGACGCCAGTACCCCATGAAGGCCACCTGCTTTCGGTCAATGCCTGCCTCGCGCACCAGATAGCGGCGCAGGTCCTTGACCATGCCCGCCTCGCCGGCAATCCAGGCATAGAACGGTGCGGATTCTGCGGCGCCGGTTTCCCACAGGATCTGCGCGTCCACGTCAATGTCTTCGGGATCCGCGTCGGTATGCACCGCGCCGGCCGCCGGAATAGCCACCACGTCGCGTACCGCCGCCGCAAGCAGCACCCCATGCTCGCTGGTGCCACGCGTCAGCCATTGCACCGATACTCCGGAGCGGGTGGAGGCGCCCAGAATGTCGGTGGTCTCCGGAACCTCAATCAGGGCGTGGCCGGTCACATTGGATGGCAGCGCCTCGAGAATCGCACAAATTGCCGGGGCCGCGGTCTCGTCGCCGGCCAGCACCACGCGGCCTGCGCCTCCCGGACGGAATTCGATTCCACCGTAGGTTTCATCGCTCAACGCCCGGTTCGGCCCCAGCAGCAGCAGTTCGTCGCCGATCTGCGCCCGATCGGCGAATTCGGTCGCCGGGCCGCCGCGCAGGCGGCCATCGACAACCTCGCCATGCATCACAAAGTCGATATCCAGCTCGGCGGTATCCCCGAGGTTATCGCGGTGCCCCATCTCCCGGAAGGCGCGCACCGTGTAGGTGCGCATATATCCGCGTGTCGCCGGGTCGATCGACAGCCAGCGGCGGTACCAGCCCTCCTGCTCCGCCGGGCTGGATAGGGCCCGTGGACGCAGGGCCGCGATCTGCGGGGTCAATGCCGAACCGCCGGCAGGCGGCAGCAGCAGCTTGATCCGCATATCCAACGGGTGGCTGTTCGTTCCGAAGTGCGCCAGGTCGGAGCCGCCGATGGTGATCCGCCGGAAGGAGGGCGCCAGATCCTGGGTGCGCAAGACGCTGCACTGGTAGGCCAGGGTTGCCAGATGCTCGGAGCCCGGACGCATCCGCGTCTCCTGTTCCGCCTCGGCTTGCGCAGGCTTCGGCGGTTGCGCCGCCGGCTTAGGGGCCTGGGCGCTCTCGGCGGAGCGCACGATCCCCTGTGCGGCCAGTACGTTCTCGGTGCGCAGCACGCGGTGGCGGCCGATCGGGAGCACCAGCGGGGTGCCGGCTACCGGGTCCGGGATCACCCGGCTGGGCATGCCGAACACGTCCTTGACGGTGCGTTCGGTCACCACGTCGTTGGGGTGGCCGGCGGCGTAGATCTTTCCCCCGCGCAGGGCCACGAGGTGATCGGCATAGCGTGCGGCGAGGTTCAGGTCATGGAGCACAATGACCACGGTGATCCCACGGGTGCGGTTCAGCTCGCTGATCACGTCCAGCACTTCGAGCTGGTGGGCTACGTCCAGGAAGGTGGTGGGCTCATCGAGCAGCAGCAGCTCTGTCTCCTGGGCCAGGGCCATGGCGATCCACACGCGTTGGCGCTGTCCGCCGGAGAGCTCGTCAACCGCGCGGTCCGCCAGCTCCATGGTGCCGGTCAGGTCCAGGGCGCGGTTGACCGCCGCCTCGTCTTCGGGGCCGAAGCGCTTGAACAGCCCCTGATGCGGGTAGCGGCCACGGCTGATGAGCTCGCGAGCGGTAATTCCGTCCGGCGCGGTGGGCGACTGCGGAAGCAGCCCGAGAGTCCGGGCCACCTCCTTGGCCGGGCGCGTGTGGATATCCTGCCCGTCGAGCAGCACCTGGCCACCGGCCGGGCGCATCAGACGCGACAGCGCCCGCAGCAAGGTGGACTTGCCGCAGCCGTTGGCCCCGACAACGATGCTCACCTGCCCGGTGGGGATGTCCAGGGACAGCTCGTCCACGATGGTGACCTTGTCATAGGCCAGGGTCAGGTCGGTTGCCTGGAGTTGGGCCATGGGTTATCCCCCGCTTCCTGTTGAGTTGGAACGCACCAGCACCCAAATCAGGAATGGTGCGCCGAATGCACCGGTGATTACGCCCACCGGCAGCGACAAATCCGAAAACAGATTTGCGGCGAAAAAGTTTGCAACGACCACAATGACCGCTCCGGTCAGCCCGGCGAGCCAAATATTTATCGCCCCGCGAGTCAGCGCGGCGGTGATCGGGCCGGCGAGAAACGCAACAAATGACAGCGGTCCGGTGACCGCAATGGGGATGGCGCCAAATGCCACGGCCACGAACACCAGCAAGATGCGCGCCCGGGACACGTTCAGGCCCAGCGCTGCGGCCGCATCATCGCCGAGCTCCAGCAGCTTCAGCTGCCGCACCACAAGCGGAAGCAAGCAGAGCGCAAGGATTCCCAGGCTTACCAGCAGGATCGTGGCACGTTCCCAGGTGCTCGGCGCGAGCGACCCGGTCAGCCAGCGCATCGCATCTCCGGCGGTGTTCAGCTGAGCCTGGGTGAGCAGATACTGGATGATTGCCTGCAGCATCGCACCGATGGCCAGACCGGCCAGGATGAGCCGGGAACCGGTTCGCTTGCCCGAAGCCGACAGCCAGTAGATCAGGGCCGCCACGGCCAAGCCGCCGGCCAGCGCGGCGGCATTCAGCTGCCATCCGGTGGTGCCGAAGTAGATCAGCGCCACGATGGCGCCGGTGGCCGCCCCGAAGCCCACGCCGATCACGTCCGGGCTCGCCAGCGGATTGGCAAGCCACCGCTGGAAGAGCGAACCAGAAATTCCCAGCCCGGCCCCGGCAAGGGCGCCCACCGCAATGCGCGGCAACCGGTCATCTAGCAGGATGAAGCTGGTTCCGGGCACCGTTTCACCGGAAAAGACCGCGAAGATCTCCTCGGCGGGCAGCCTGTCCCGGCCCCAGAAAATATAGGCCACGGAGGCTGCGACGAAAGCCAGCGTCAGCCAGAGCACGCTGGAGAGCACTCGCTGCCTGCGCCGGGCGGGCAGCGCGCTTTGTACTGGTGCCATTACAGGGTCACCGACTTCATGCCGCTGCGCATCATGATAATGAACAGTGGCGCTCCAAGAATTGCGCACATCACGCCGACCTGGATTTCACCCGGCGGATTGATCACCCGCCCCAAGGTGTCCGCGACCAGCAGCAGGATCGGCCCGGCGATGATGCTCGCCGGCATCAACCAACGGTAGTCCGAGCCGACGAGCAGCCGCACCGCATGCGGAATCATCAGCCCGACAAAGGCAATGGGCCCGGCCACCGCGGTGGCCGTTCCGACCAGCAAGACGATGCCCACCGATCCGAGGACTCGCGCCCGTCCCAGCCGGAAGCCCAGCGCGGTCGCCGAATCGTCGCCCATGGCCACCGCGTTGGAGACCCGCGCGGTGCCCAGCACGATCAACGCACCGACGGCAACGACCGGAATGACCAGCAGGTAGGTTTCCACGCCCCGGGCCGCCAGCGTGCCGATTTGCCAGAAGCGGAACTCGTCCAGGGCCAGGGTTGAAACCATCAGCACCGCGCTGGTCACCGCGGTGAATCCCACCGAGAGGGCCGCGCCGGACAGCGCAAGCTTGATCGGCGTGGCGCCTTCACGACCCACGCTGGCCACCACATACACCAAGGCCATCACCACCGCGGCGCCGAGGAAGGCAGCGATCATGGTGCCGGTCAGGGAAGTCATTCCCAAGAAGGCGATACCCGTAACGACCGCTAGGGCCGCGCCGGCATTCAAGCCAAGAATTCCGGAGTCTGCCAACGGGTTGCGGGTCAACCCCTGCATGGCGGCACCGGAGAGTCCAAGGGCGGCGCCGACAACAATTCCGCCCACCGTCCGGGCAATGCGCGAGTGCACGACCACATGGTCCGAGACGCCGTCGTCAAAGTTCGTAAAAGAATCCGCGAGGGTCCCCAGCGCAACCGGTCGCGCACCAAAAATCAGCGAGGCGATCACCGCAATCCCCAGCACGGCCAGCAGGCCCAGGCAGGCGGCAATCTTACGTCCCAGCTTCATCTTCGGCGCGCTGCTGCGCTTGGTACTTTCGGTGGCCGTCATTGCTTCCTACACTCGTTGTCATGGAACATCTTGCTTTTCCCACCGTTTTGTCCCCCGGTATTGCCGTGCTGCGCGCGGACAATCCCTCGGAAATGACCTTGGAGGGGACAAATACCTATCTGCTCTTCGACCCGCAGACCACGCAGTTGAGCCACGACACCGAAATTGTGGTGGTGGATCCGGGGCCCGACATGCCAGCGCATCTGCACGCGTTGGCGGCCTTTGATGTCCAAATGATTTTGTTGACGCACCGCCATGGGGATCATTCCGGAGGGATCCCGCTGCTGCATGAGCTGACCGGAGCACCGGTGCGGGCCCGGCTCGCGGAATTCTGCCGGAATGCCGAACCATTGGTCGATGGCGAGCGGCTCGAATTCTGCGCAACCACCCTGCGCGTGCTTTTCACCCCGGGCCACACCTCGGACTCGGTGTGCTTTGTCCGTGAAGGCCAGCAGGGTGCGTTGTTCACCGGAGATACCGTGCTCGGCCGCGGAACCACTATTCTTGAGCATCCCGATGGAACGCTGGCCGACTATCTGGACTCCTTGGCACGGCTTTCGGCCTTGGCAGACATGCCGCTGCACCCGGCCCATGGCGAGCAGCATGCTGGCTCGCATAAATTGCTGACCGCCTACCGGGAGCACCGCGAGTCTCGCCTGGAGCAGGTCCGCGTTGCCCTGGCCAAACTCGGCAAGGCCGGGGCAGACGCCGAGCCAGCGGAATTGCTGGATCTTGTCTACCCCGACCTGGATCCGCGCCTGGCCGGCGCGGCTAGCAGCTCCCTGGAAGCGCAATTGCACTACTTGGCGGTGAATTCTTGAGGCTTACTTAGCCGCGTTCTCTGCGGCCTTGGCGATGGTGGGCACCACGTTGTCGATTGCCCATTCGATGGACAGCGGGGATGCCGCCGAAACCGAGAGAACTGCCTGATCGTCACCGAGGATCGCTACCGAATCGGTTGCTGCCGCAGGAAGCTGGCCGTAGAGCTTATTGCTCTTGACCACGTCGTCGAGGTCGTCCCCGGCGAGCGCCGAGGCAAAGACGACGTCTGCATCCAACTCGTTAGCGCGCTCCGGGGACCATTCGAAGAAGAACGCGTCCTTGGGGGTGTTCTTGGTGACGATCTCCGCCTGCTTCATGCCCAGCGAGGTCAGGAAACGCGGGCGGTTGTCCCCCGTGGCGTAGACGTACATGGTCTTCGGGCTGGAGAGATCTACCGAAGCGAAGGTCGCGTCTTTCAGCGCCGGGAACTTTTCCGCCTGCGCCGACAGTTCACCTTCCAGATCCGAGACCAGCTTCTCGGCTTGCTCGCTCTTGCCCAGCAGTTCGCCGGCCGCTTCGGTGGTGTCCTGCCAGCTGGTGAGGTAGTTGGCCTTCAGCGGTCCCACGGTCGGGGCGATCTTGGAGAGCTTGTCGTACTGTTCCTGGGTCAGTCCCGAGTAGGCCGCGAAGATCACGTCTGGCTTGGATCGGGCAATCTCGTCGAAGTTCACGCCGTCGGCGATGTCGTACTGGGTCGGGGCCTTCTCCGAGCCGATGGAAGCGCCCAGCTCTTCGAGCTTCGCGTCCTTCCAGTCGGTCGAGTTGTTGGCGTTCTGCCCATAGGCGTCGATATCCATGCCCACAGGAACGGTGCCCAGCGCCAGCAGCGCGTCTGCGTTGACCCATGAAATGGTGGCTACCTTGCTTGGCTTCTTGGTGATCTCGGTTTCACCGTAGATGTGCTCGATGCTCACCGGTGCGTAACTCGTCTCTGCGGTCGCCGAGGCGGTTGGTTCCGTAGAAGAAGCTGAGCCACAGGCGCTGAGGCCGAGTGCCAAAATTGCGGAGGATGCTGCCAGCAGGCCAGCACGGCGCGAAATGTTCATGGGTCATAATCCAGACGTTGCGAGTTGTCATGAGATAACGGTTACTTAGGTTAGCCTATGCGAACCGCATGCAACATTACGCTGATTGTGATTCAATACGCAACACGAAGGACATGTAATCCACGCCTCACGGCGCAGAATCGCTTTAGCGGCACCTAACATTTTCCCGGTTCATTAGTCACGACGTGAACCAGCCAGCAACAATCGGCGGGGGTCTGCAATGTTAAGCGACACCCGGATCATCAGCAGCCCGGCCACCAGCACCACCAGCACCGTGCCCACCGTCAGCGGTTTCATCAGCAGCGCCAGCGAGGCGAATGGCAGCACCAGCACCACGGACGCCACCGCGAAGCCGATCGCCACGGTGAGCGCCGGGATCATCAGGCTTTTCACCCGGGCCGCGTTGATCACCGCCAGGTCCATTCCCAGCTTGCCCAGCCCGGAATACAGCTCTTCGCGGTCCAAGGTACCGGCGCACTGGCTGATCGCCGCGGAGATAGCCACGCAAATCAGTGCCAGGCCGAGGGTCACCAACACGCCGGTGAGCACATCTGTGCCGAGATAGTCTTCCCACGTTCCGGTCGCCTGGGCTTCGCCGAAGCCGAACATGGCCGCCCCGGTGCCGCCGATCACCGCCACGAAGGAGGCCATGGCCACTCCGGAGACCTGGCGCCAGGCGGCCACCGGAGATTCCAGGATCATCCGGGCCGCCAGCAGCTGCTCCGCACTGGTTGCCTTGTTCAGCTTCGATTTACCCACCTTGGCCACCAGCCACGGTCCGATGAGGTTCAGCGCCAGCAAGCCCAGCGCGAATCCACCGATGATGATCGCGATCAGCACGCCCAAATCCACCGGAAGCAAACCCACATTGGTGAACAGCGAATAGAGCACCACGATGCTGCCCACCGTAATCACCGCGCGCAGCCAGCTGGGCACCGGAGCCACACGCCGGGTCGCCACGGCGAGCGGGGTGATTACCAGCTTGCGCAGTCCGGCCAGCGCGCTGATCACCGAAAGCAGCACGACGGCCACGACCGCCAAGGCCGCGGCACCGGCCGGCAAGAAGATCCCCGTGCCGATGGCTTGGCCCTGGAAGGGGACCAGCGCCACGGCCGGAGCCAGCGCAAGATACAGCAGCACTCCGGCCAGGGCCCCGACCAGCGCGGTCACGGCCGCCTGGGTGACCGCCACGGCGCGCACCTGGAATCCGGTGGCCCCCAGCAGTCGCAGGGACGAGAGGGCCCGGTCCTGGGCCCGCGCCGAAAGCTTCGCGGCCGAGGAACCAAGCACGAGCAAGGGAACGATCAGCAGCACCAAGGCGAACGCCGCCAGCGGCACATAGAAGCTTTGCGCTTCGCCGTCCAGCTTGGTGAAGGACCAGGCCCCGCCGAGCACGATGAGCACCATGGCGCTGACCATCGTATAGGCGCCTACGGTGAGCAGCTGCGGGATGCGGCTGGCGCTGGTGGGCCGCCCCAGCAGCCACGCCATATGCAGGATATTCATGAGCGGTGCCCCTCAACCAGTGCATCATCTGCGGTGATCTTTCCATCGTGCAGCGTTAGCACGCGATCGCAACGCGCGGCGACCTGCCGGTCATGGGTGACCATGACCAGGGTCTTCCCTGCCCCGACGGTGCAGCGCAGCAAGGTGTCCAGCACCTCGGTGCCGGTGACCGAATCCAGGGCACCGGTCGGTTCATCGGCAAAGACCACGCTGGCCCCGGTGACCTGGGCCCGGGCGATCGCCACGCGCTGGGATTGGCCGCCGGAGAGCTGGCCGATCCGGCGTTGCTCCATTCCGGCGAGGCCCAATTGCTGCAAGGCGTCCACGGCGCGCGCGATTGCTGCGCCGCGTGGCACGCCATTGATCATCAGGGCCATGGCCACGTTTTCCTCGGCCGTGAGCTCGGGAATCAGCAGACCCGACTGAAAGACGAATCCGAACGCCTCGCGGCGCAGCTTGGTGCGCGCGGCGTCCTTGAGCTGCTCGACCTGTATTGGCCCCTGGCCGGGAAGGTTGAGTGTCACCGTGCCTGAGTCCGGCAGTTCGATGCCGGCCAGAGCATGGAGCAAGGTGGACTTTCCCGACCCCGAGGGGCCCATGATGGCCACCGCGGTCCCGAGTCCCAGAGCAACATCGATGCCGTCCAGCGCGTGCGTGGTGCCATAGCTGCGGGTGAGTCCTCTGGCCGAAATAAGTGGGTTGGAAACCTTCGAGTTCTGAAGCATATTTCAATGTTCCCAAGTTCTCTCGCTTGGTACCTCGGAGCACCGATGGAGTTCTTGGTGGGCGATCTCATCCCGCGGTAGGAGCCAGCTCACCGCATTCGGGGCCATTTCGCAGTAGGCTCGAAGGCGATGAAGCTTGAACTGTATACCCAGCCTTTCTGCGCCCCATGTGTGCGGACCCGGCAGGTAGTCCTGCGCGCCGCGAAGCTGCTTCCGCAGCTGGCCGTCGAAGAGATCGATGTCGTCGAACAGGTCAGCCGCGGCCAGGAAATGGGTGTGATTTCAACACCGGTGATCCGTTTGCTCGCCAACGACGAAGAGAAGTTCCGGGGCACCGACACCCCTACGCTGCAGCAATTATTAGCGGCCATCGCCCACGTCAGCGACTAGGCTCACGCACCGTCGCCAGCGATGCTGCACGCGTTCGGGCCCTTTATGGGGAACAATGGATCAGGTGACTAGCGTGCCTCGGATTGACCATGAATGCCTCCAACGAGTGTTGGCAGATTCCACCAACCGCATCGAATGGTTGCGGGCACGGGCACAGGGCATCACCGCCACCGACGTCGCCAAGCTATCCACGGAGAAATCCATCCGCAATGCGGCCTGGGACAAACTCTATGGCTCGGGGTTCTCCGGAAATACCTACACCGACCACGGACGGCGCCGCGAACCGGTGATCGCCGCCTGGGTGCAGGAGAACTTCAACATCTTCCCGTCCTCCCAGCTTTTCCATGCGCAGCATTCGAGGCTGCACCTGGCAACCCCCGACGGCTTGGGGTTCGACGAGGACGGTTCTCCGGTGCTCGCCGAAATCAAGACCACCAATAAGCCGTTTAAGAAGATCCCGAAGAACTACCTGCGCCAGGTGCTCTGGCAGCAGCATGTCATCGGCGCGCAGCGGACCTTATTCGTCTGGGAACAGCACCATAACTTCGTCCCGGTCCAGGCCGTCCCCGAGTTCATCTGGATCGAACGCGACGATACGATGATCCAGGACCTCATCGACAAGGCCGAACTGCTCATCCAGGCGTTGCGCGAGTCGACCTCCCGCGAGCAGCAGTACCTCGACTACGGCCCGGCGGCGCTGCGCCTCTGAGCCGGCGCCCGCACTACATATTGGGATTTTGCATGGTGCGCGGATCCGGCAGGCATTCCGGGTAGCCCTGCACCAGCTCGCTCAAGAGCTTCTCGCGCAGCATATTGCGCAGGTTCCACAGGTCCCCCGGGTCCCTGGAAGATAAATAAATGGTCACCGTTTGCAACCCGCCGTAGGTGTCGGTCACAAGCAGGCTGTTAGTTCGGCCGTCCCACCAATCCGAGGATTCAAGCAATTCGGTGGTGCGGGTACGGAGGTAATCGATCGGTGCATTGAGCTTCAGCTGCAGGGTGATATTTCCGTCGATTTCGGTGCTGCGCCGCGACCAGTTCTCAAATGGCGTGGTGGTGAAGTAGGTCGAGGGCAGGATCATGCGGCGACCGTCGATCAGGAGCACCACCACATAGGTCAGCGTGATTTCCTCTACCGTGCCGCGTTCGGCTTCCACCACCACGATGTCATCCACGCGAACCGAATCGGTAAAGGCAATCTGCAGCCCGGCGAACACGTTGGCCAGCGAGGACTGCACGGCCAGGCCAACAACTACCGAGGCCAGGCCGGCTGAGGCAAGAATACCTGCACCCAACGCCCTGACCTGCTCGATTGTCAGCAGCACGGCGGCTACCGCGATGATGCACAAGACCGCTATCAGCACGCGGCGCAGCAGTCCCACCTGGGTCTGCACCTTGGCCAGCCGGCGGCCCGGGCCGAAGCGGCTTCGTATTCTTGCCAGCACCACTTCTTCGACGATCTTCACCAGCACGATAATCAGCCAGGTGAGGAAGAAGACCAGGCAGATCAGCAGCGCAAACTGCCAGAACTTGTAGCCAGCGGCTTCCCGCTGGAAGGCAAGGATCGAGGTTTTGAGGATGATCGAGGCGAAGGTGCCGAATATCGGAATCCGCGCGCCCTTGACGTTGATCTCCCCGAGCCCGGTGCGTTGGAAAATGCGGTGGGTCAGCCCGCTGATCACGAAGGCGAGGATCGCGGCAATGGTTAATCCAACGGCGATAACCACCAGAAATTGCAACGATTCGGGTAGGAAGCGGGAAACTTCAATAACTTCGTCGACAGTGTCATCGATTGGTGCGGATGGGCTTGGCAACATCCTTAAAGCATGTCACAAGACCCTAGCCGACGGCTGTGCGACACCTTGGGTAAACCCCGAAGAGCCCAGACGTATTACAGAAGCGCACCAGATGAATTCCAGTTGGCTTCGGGCTATTGCACCGCGTTGGCGACGGGGTTTTAGTAGTCTCAAGGGCTCGAACCGGGCTCCAGGGCGCAATCGATAGAAAGCCGGTGGTTCACATGCGCCGCACCAAACTCGGATTACTCACAGCGCTCACTGCAGCAACGATGCTCTCGGTGGCTCCCGTGGCGGCAGCCGCCCCGGCCGCTAGCCCAGCGACCGCTTGCGAAACCGTATATTGGGGTTCTCTAGCCAAAACCTCAACCAGCTCAACTACGTCGTCAATGACGAATATCCGTACCGGACGCCACACCTGCTTTGACCGGATGGTCCTGGACCTGAACGGCAACCCGGCCGGCTACTCGGTGAAATACGTCAGCGAACTCACCGGTATTGGATCGGGGGAGGAAGTGAGCACCACAGGCGGGGCTCGACTAGAAATTCTGCTGAAGGCCGGCGCCAGCCCGAGCTACAACCCGGGCGCCACCGTCAAGACGCTGAACTATCAGACCTTCCGCCAGCAAGTTTGGCTGGGAAGTTTTGAAGGCCAAACCAAGGTCGGAATGTCCACGCGGGCAAGGCTGCCCATGCGGGTCTTCGTCCTCTCCGGCCCTGATCAGGGATCGCGATTGGTGATCGATGTAGCTCACTATTGGTACTAACCTGTGCTCGCGCTATGAGCCTGCCGTCATGACGGGTGCAACCGCGTAACACCGTGTCAACCTGCTGAATAATGTGCCACGATGCTTATATGTATCGCACATTTGCTTATCAGCAGGTTGACGTTTTTGCCCCCACTGCCTTCAATGGCAATGGGCTCGGCGTTGTCTTTGAGGCAGATCATTTGGACTCCGAGCAGATGCAGCGCTTTGCCCAGTGGCTGAACCTTTCCGAGACCGTCTTCTTCGTTACCCCCAGCAACGCCGAAGCCGACTATGCGATACGCATTTTCACCCCAACCACCGAACTGCCCTTTGCCGGGCACCCAACTCTTGGAGCCGCGCACGCCTGGATCGAGGCGGGCGGTGAGGCCAGCCCGAACGGGCATCTGATTCAGCAATGCGATGCAGGGCTGATCCAGGTTCGGATCGAACGCGAGGCCGGCGAGAACCACGCACGCCGCCTCGCCTTTCTCGCTCCCCCGCTGACTCGCAGCGGACCGCTGGAAGCCGACGTGCTGCAGTGGGCGATCTCCGGGCTAGGGATCAACGCAGAAGACGTCAT
The DNA here is from genome assembly GCF_052379245.1 of Glutamicibacter sp. AOP12-B1-11. Classification (NCBI taxonomy): domain Bacteria; kingdom Bacillati; phylum Actinomycetota; class Actinomycetes; order Micrococcales; family Micrococcaceae; genus Glutamicibacter; species Glutamicibacter sp. AOP12-B1-11. The sequence goes on from NZ_JBQSYL010000034.1 coordinate 24,675, forward strand.
CGCGCACCAGTGGCTGGTCAACGGCCCGCACCATGCAGGGCTGGTGCTGCGCGACGCCGACCTGGTGCTGGGGATCGAACCGGACTACGCGGCCCTGGACGGCTTGGAGCTCGGAGTCATTGGCCCGTACACCGCGTCAAGCGTGACTCAGGGTGTCTGGCAGCCTCACGCCACCGTGCTGCCGCGGATCTCCGGAACCCGCGAAGAATTACGTCCCCTGGACTACTCCGATCAGACGCGTTCGGAGGAGCGCTTCGGCTCGGTAGTGCTGCAGCCTCCGGCAGACTTCGAGGTCCGGGCCTTCGTTCCGGGCGAAGCCATACAAGAGGACCCTGCGACCGGTTCGCTCAATGCCGGATTTGGCGTGTGGCTGACTAAATCCGGCCTTGCCCCGCAGCGCTACACGGTACGCCAGGGAACGCGTGTGGGCCGTGAAGCCATCTTGCATATCGAGGCGACCGAATATGGAGTTTGGGTCAGTGGCGATGTGGCCACCCGTATCGACGGCACTGTGAGCTTCGACTGATTCCGGCGCCAAGCCCACCCAGCTATTTTAGTTTCACCATGCAAGCATTATTCTTGGTCAGTGCCAAAAATTGTGAGCCCCGAATCGGACTTTGATCGAAAAACCGCGTGGAATGCCCTCTGGGCTCTGGTCATCGGTTTTTTCATGATCCTGCTGGACACCACCATCGTGTCCACGGCCATGCCCGCGATCATGGAATCCCTGGATGCAGACATCTCGGGGATCTTGTGGATCAACAGTGCCTATCTGCTCACCTTCGCGGTGCCGCTGCTGATCACCGGCCGCCTGGGTGACCGATTTGGTCCGCGTAATATCTACCTGATCGGGTTGCTGATTTTCGCGCTCGCCTCCCTCTGGTGCGGACTGTCAACCTCATTGGCCTCGCTGACTTTTGCCCGAGCGGTTCAGGGCTTGGGTGCGGCACTGATCTCACCCCAGGCAATGACGCTGATTACCAGGCTCTTCCCCTACCAGCACCGCGGAGCTGCGATGGGCCTATGGGGCGCGGTGGCAGGTATCGCCACCTTGGTCGGCCCCATTGCCGGCGGGCTGCTGGTGGATTCCATCGGCTGGGAATGGATCTTCTTCATCAACCTGCCCATTGCGATCCTGAGCTTCATCATGCTGCTGAAATACGTGCCCCGCCTGGCACCGCAGGCGCACTCCTTCGATTTGGTCGGAGTGCTGCTTTCGGCGGTTGCCATGTTCGCGCTGGTCTTTGGCATTCAGGAGGGCGAGGCGACGAATTGGGAACCGTTTATCGGCCCGCTATCCTCGTGGCATCTGATTGGTCTGGGCATAGTCCTCTTTGGCGTCTTCATCTGGTGGCAATCGAAAACGGCCAAGGAACCCCTGGTTCCGTTGCGCCTCTTCGCCGTTCGTAATTTCTCGTTGGCGAACCTCGCGATTAGCTGCATGGGCTTGAGCATCGCGACCATGAGCCTGCCGATGGTGTTCTTCTTGCAAAATGTGCGTGGCTTGACCCCCACGCAGTCGGCTTTGATGATCTCGCCGATGGCCACTGTGGCGATCTTTGCCGCACCGGTGTTGGGCAAGACGGTTAATAGGTTCAATCCGCGCACCCTTGCGGTTCCCGGTTTTGCGCTGCTCGGTGGAGCGACGGTGGTGTACGCCTTCATGATGCATGTCGACACACCGCTGTGGACTTTGCTGATCCCTTCCACCGTGCAGGGCCTTGGCTCCGCGATGATCTGGCCCTCGCTTTCGCTGGCCGCGACGAAGGATCTGACTCCGCGCGATGCCGGCGCCGGTTCGGGTATTTACAATACGACCCGGCAGATTGGCTCGGTGCTCGGTTCGGCGTTGATCGCCGTCATGATGGAATCGCGCGTTTCCGCACAGATCCTCCAGGTCCGGGCCCAGGGCACCGAAGCGATAGGCGAGGCCACCGCGGTGGGCTTGGGCCAGGCCCTCATGCTGCCCGGCCTGGTGGCCATTGCCGCGGTCTTGGTCGTTGTGTTCTTGAATTCCGCAGAAAAGAAGCCGGTAACCTAGCCATTCAAGGCAATAAAAACAGGTGTGGCTCCGCGTTTTTTACGCGGAGCCACACCTGTTTCAGGTCCTGAGGAAACTTATGCGGACTGGTCCGGCTTATCCTCGCCCTTGGCCTTCTCGACCGTCTCGCCAATCTTTTCCTGCGCGTCGGCAGCGAAGTCCTTCACATTCTCCGTGGCGTCGGTAGCAAACTCTTTGACGTTTTCGGATGCATCACCAGCGAATTCCTTGACGTTCTCGGATGCATCACCAGCAAATTCCTTGACGTTTTCGACTGCTTCGCCCAGCTTCTTTTTTGCGTTATCCAAGAAACCCATGGGTTCTCCTCTTAGTTAGAAACTTGATAGTGACTACTGAAAACCTGCAGCCCTAAGTCAAACTTACGTCGAACCCAATGCTCTGCTCAATAGCTTGAGAGTACTACTTCTTTTTCTTGGCCTGCTTGACTGCACGGCGGCCAAAGATCAAGGCCACGGCGATGCCGGCAAGCCAGACATCCTTCGCCAGGGCCGTACCGTCGCTCGTTGGGCGAATGCCATCGGATTCGGTCATTCCCGGAGTACGCAGGTAGGAAGACAGCAGGACACCCGAGAAGGCCCCGAGACCCATGCCGGCCAGGCGCGAGGGAATGATGGGCAACAGCAAGGCGCTGCCCAGCGCGATTTCGGATACCGAGACCGCCTTGCCGAATGCTGCGGGCTCCAACTCGCCCAGCTGAGGAATGCCGTTGGAGGCCAGCTGCTGCAGTCCGGCGGCGCTGGCCTCATCGATGCGCAGTTTGTTGATTCCGCTGTTGAGAATGAATGCGCCACTGACCAAACGTAGAGCGGCGTTTGCGATAGAGATTCCCATGGGCCCTCACTTCTCTTCCAAGTTGTTTTGCGGCCACACTCCTGAAATGAGTGGCCTTGAACCTCAGCGTAGTCACCCCGGGGAATGATCACAATCATTTAGTCCCGTGAGCCGGAGCTGAAAAGTGGAAACATGCTAAATTCAAGAATCATGATCTCTTCATCCGCCGTACCTTCAGCAGCCCTGGACCTCCTCATCACCCAAGGGTTCGACACAACAAGTGTCGACGAGCTCGCGGCGACCGCCGGAATGTCGCGCTCCACGTTCTTCCGCCGTTTCGGCTCCAAGGAAAACATGGTGTTCGCGGATCAGGAAATGATCATCACCCACGTCAAAACGACCCTTGCGGCTTCTTCGGTCAGCGCAACCCAGACCCTGATCGATGCGGCGCATGTGGTCTTCGACCAGTACACCATGAATCCCGAGGCGGCGCAGCTGCGTCACCGCCTGCTGTCTTCGGTGCCCTCGCTGCGGGAACGCGAACTAGTTTCCACCCATCGCTACGAGCGGGCCTTCTACGACTTCCTGTCCGCCCGGGAGCTTGCCGCCAGTGCGCCGCATCGTGCTCTCTGCCTAGGCATCAGCGCAGGGTTAGTCGCCATCCACAATGACCACCTGCGGTTGTGGCTGCGCGACCCTTCGGCCACCGACAGGGAGCGCTTGGCCAGGGATGTGCGTTTATTCCTGGACCGATTCGTCGACTTGCTGGATCCGAGCAATGCTCCGAAATCCTCGGCCAGGTCGCCACGGGTGGTGGTCTCGGTGCTCGACGAAGGCAGCGATGAGCAGACCGTGCTCGATGCGGTGGCAAAAGCCCTGCGTGAACACAAAAAATGACACCTAGTTTCTTGACATGACACTGCGTTCCATTAGGCTGGTTGAAGAATAGTTTTTGACCTTCCGCAAAGGAGCGCCCCCAAATGACCCAGCAGCACACCGAATTCGAGTTTCCCGCCGGTGTTGTGGAGCCCGAGTACGACCTCTGGGCAGACGGGGTAGATATCGACCCCACCGGCGTGCTGGCCGAGGTCGATCCGGCCGACGCCGACTGGCGCGCCAGGGCCCGCAAGTTCATCCTCGAAGAGGTCAAGGACGATATTCACGAATACTGGGACAAGGCAGACTACCCGGTGCATCTGATCAAGAAGCTCGGCGACTACGGCCTTCTGCGTGATGGCCTGGACGTGGACGGGCTGCCTGCCATGAGCCCCATGGCCGCCGGACTGATCAATATGGAAATGGCCCGTGGGGATGGCTCGGTGGCCACCATCGTGGGCGTCCAGGGCGGGCTGGCGCTGCGCTCGATCATGTACTGCGGCAGCCCGGAGCAGAAAGCCAAGTACGGCCTGCCGATGCTCGCCGGGGAGCTTGCCGGCTCCTTCGCGCTGACCGAGCCAACCCACGGCTCGGACTCGGTTGGTCTGGAAACCCGCGCGCATCGGGTTGCGGGCGGCTATGTGCTCAACGGTGAAAAGAAGTGGATCGGCAACGGCTCCATTGGCGGCATCACCGTTCTCTGGGCTCGCGACGACGAGGGCAACGTCCGCGGCTTCCTGGTCGATCAGGATTCCGCCGGGTACAGCGCGACGACCATCAAGCACAAGCTCTCGCTGCGCGCCATCTGGCAGGCGCATATCCGCTTGGAAAACGTCTTCGTGGCCGACGCGGAGGTGCTTGAGGATTCGCACAGCTTCAAGGACACCGCACGGGTGCTGTTCGCCACCCGGCTGGGGGTCGCCTGGTCGGCCGTGGGCCATGCCACCGCATGCTACGAATCCGCGGTGCTCTACGCCAAGCAGCGCATCCAGTTCGGCCGCCCCCTGGCAGCTAGCCAGATCGTGCAGGAACGCCTGGCTCGGATGCAGTCCGAACTGGCGACCATCCAATTGCTCGCCGTGCAGTCCGCGAAACGCGAAGCCCGCGGCGAACTGACCGGTCCGCAGGCCTCGCTGGCCAAGTACACCGCCACGCGTACCGCGCGCCAGATCGCGTCGAATGCACGCGACCTGCTCGGCGGCAACGGCATCCTGACCAGCAACCGCGTGGCCCGCCACTTTGCCGACATCGAGGCCATCCACACCTACGAAGGCACCGAAACCGTGCAGGCGCTGCTGATGGGCCGCAACATCACCGGCATCTCGGCCTTCGCCTAACCGCGATCCTGGAAAACGAGAACCTCGTTGGCCGGCACCGCTTTGGCGGTGCCGGCCAACGAGGTTTAACCTGCTATTTTGAGCTTTCGCGGCGCTTCAATTTTTAGCGTGGTGAGCCCGAAGCGTAAGTAAGGCTCGCAGTCCGCTCTGCGAAGATGGATATTGTCAATGCATGCTATGCGCAAGGAACCAAGAGCCCTGTTCAAGGATTCCGCTCGAATCGATGCTGTGTCGATGGTGTGTCTTCCGAGATCCTGGATGCGGAAACTAGCAGTGTTCAGGCAGTACAACGTCAATTAGCAATGAGCCTGACCCGACGTAAACCTGCCCCAGGTATCCGCGATTATGCTTGTCCAATAACCGCATAACGCTGATTAGTACCCCCAATGACGGGCAACTTTTAGCGCTTCCGCCTTCGAGTTGACATCCAGTTTGCGGTATAGGGAGCTGATCTGGGATTTGACCGTGTTAGGCGAGACAAAAAGCTGTTCTGCGATTCGACTGCGTGAATGGTCCGCGCGCAGCCCTGCCAGTACACTGAGTTCGCGTTCAGTCAGAGTAGGCCTGATTTCGATACTGGAGGGTGGCATGAAAATCTTCAGTCTGCCCAGCTGCTCAGCAGTAAGTTGCAGCAACTCTTCCAACTCCAACGTGTTCCCGTTCATCCAGACCGGGACCAAATCACTCAGCTCACCGTCCACTGCATGCCGTTTTGCGATGTCCGCCAGGATCCCTTCCGGCAGCACGCCCATGTAGCGTGCTGCGAGCCGCGTATTTCGGATCAGATTGTCGTACCGGGCTCCAGTCACTACGATCGGCGCTCTCGACAGAACAGCAAGAGCTCCGTTGCGGTCCCCGCAATACAGTCGATGCAGCGCACGGGTGACAACAAATTCTGGCGGATAAGCGGGTGCTGCGGACCCAGCTTGACGGTTCAATGCTATGAAGCCGCCTTCAACGCCCAGAATTGCTGCGGCGTGGTGCAAAGCTCTGCTGGCCATCGGCGAACTGGCTGCGTGGGGACGGCCCAGCACAAGTTCCTCCAACATCCGGTGCGCGGCCTCTGCCTGACCGGTCACTGCCGCATGCATGGCAAGCAGCAGCGCGTGCACCGCCCAGAACTCATCGTTGTCAGGCTCGGCAGGCAGTTGCCCCAGTATTGAACCCAAAGTTTCGATATCCAACTCGGCGAAGGCCACGAATGCTTCAGCAAGCCCTGCTGCCCGACCAACCATTGCCGAACCCCAACGAACCTTGGAATGGTGATCATGGAAGCTCATGAGCCAGCGCCGAGCAGCGCGGGTATTGCCTTCCTGAGCATAAACCAGCGACAATTTGGATGCTACGTCCGCGGCAATGAAATGGTTGCCCGCAACCTCAGCCAGAGACCAGGCTGATTCATAAGCGGCTGTCGCCGACGGTCGTTCGTTGGCGATATCCAACGATATTCCGGCATGCAGTTCGGCCATGGCTGCCAACGCTGGTCGAACGTTGCCAGCAGCTGTCGCCTGCTGGACCGCACGACGCAGTCTGCACGCAGCATCTGTCCCCTCCGGTCCATAGTGGCCGTGGAAGCGCAGTATTCCCAATTCAATCAGACCCGCGAAGATAGCCTCTGGTTTCGGTTGCCTATAGAGCTCGATGGTGTGCTCGCGTAGCAACTGGGCAGTGTAGTCCGTCATGTAGTCAGGTTCCGTGGTGGGAAAGGGGACGACCATCCGGTCTTTAGCGGCCGCGGCAGCGATTTTCATCGCAGGACCATAGATTTGTGACCGGCTAGTAGCCCATCGAGGCAATCGGGCGCCTGCCTCGAACAGGAGGCGCGGCTCAGTGGTAAAAATGTCCACCCAGCCTTCGACGAGGACTGTGGGCAGAGCCCGCCACGAACGCTTACCTAGTGCTGAACGGACGGCCTCGCGGGTACGCCCGGCGGCATGCATGGCCTCAACGGCATGCTCGTGGAGCCACTGCGCACGCTGGGGCTCCCGCCACTCACAGTCCTCAACAAGCACCTGCCGAAGCAATTCAGGCATGATCCAGCCCCCGGACGGGGAGCATTGTGCCATGGCCGCGCGTCTGAGGGCCGAGATCCCTGGGGGGTTTGGATAGCGATCGCCGTAGAAAGCCACCATGAGTTCTTCAGTAAGTTCAGGAAGGAACGCGCACTCCCTCAAGATGCCTTCAGGATCAAGAGCTTCAATCCACGGCAAAGCTGCACGACGCAGCGCATTGACCGCGGCATCTTGATTGGAAGAGTCCGCCAGAAGACTACGCACACAACCGGGCCATCCACCGGTCAGTTGCCGTAGCCTCTCCGCGTCAGTGAAACCCGCTCCGGCCAACTTGGATATATCTGAAGCGCTCAGGAACAGATCTCTGAAGTCAACAACGTGGCCACCGATATGGCGCGTTATATCGGCGGCGATCGAGCCAGCGGGAAGAATGACTGCTATCCGTGCGTCGGGTGCACGCATCTGTCGCTCGGCAATCTTGTCGAAGAGCTCCTCGGGTGGAGTACTCTCATCGATCAGCTCTCCTTGACCATCAAGCCATCGTAGAGCCACCCGGTGCCGATTCGAACCCTGGGGTGCATTGAGCAGCAACAGGTGTATCTTCGGATCGAGACTCGGGGCGATCCGGTCCCATAGAATCGCAGCAACAGGGTCCTCAGCGGAAGGCCTTGACTGCGTGAAAAGATCCATATCCTAATTCTCTCTCCTGACTTGTGATCTTTCGGGACAGGCTGGGACCTGATTTCCGGCGTGGGACCACGGCATCGTACTTTAGCGTACACTTCCGCGGCGGGCCGGAACGAGATCTTCCGGTACAATTCCTCTTGCGCTCATTTCCTACCTGACTTGCGAAAAGGCGAAAGATCGTATGAATCGCGCTTCCTCCCCGGGCCCGATGGCGGGGTGAAGATCGTTCGCTGATCTGGCTGGAGAAATGTTGGGTCACGTCCAGAAACCGACGCGTGGCGAAGATTCGTTGATCTTCCGTGGAAGGAATGAAAAACCCTAGCTGAAGACGTCGGACACCTCTAGGGAAAGACGCTTCCCTCAGCTGGCGAAGGAAACCAGAGTGTCCTTAAATCACACTCGAGAATTGTCGATGCCGACTCCTTCACACGCTAAGGAAAGCGAGTCCCCAGCGGCGTTTTGGCCATGACTGTCTTGAACGAAGCCTTGTACTGCGAAACCGGATAGATCCTGGCCGTACTGCATATTGAAGCCGAGGCGTTGCGCCAGGATCTCGGCGACTGCTTACCCCTCGTGTCTTGCGTCCCACCGGAAGCAACACTCATCACCTATTGGTGAGGGGCACCGGCTCGACGTGACCACGGCACAGCAAACCTACGCCATCATGCTGTCGTCAACCATTTCTCCTAGCTTCCTATGATGGTCACTCGTTCTGGCCATTTCCATAGCCGGTGCTGTGCTTGTGGCACGGACCCGGAGCCGGCTGCGGCTGAATCGATCCTTGTAGAAATTCTCTCCCTTTGCAGAACTGTGTGGGCGTCCATGTGACATGAAACTTTGTCATAGGACAAAAACCGATTAGCTTCGCCAGGAGATGCGATGCTCGGAATACCAGCATCCGTACTCATAGCAAAAAGGGTAGCGCCCGACCCCCAAGGTATACCCGGGCACTACCCTTTTTGTTACCTCAACCGCTAATTAGCTGTGGCGTCCGCGAGTACGGCGGGCCAAAACTACACCGGCTGCTGCCAGGAGCAGACCAAGAACTAGCAACGACATGGTCTTGATACCAGTGTCGGCCAGATTGTCATCGTTCCTTGGCTCCTGTGTCTGCTGTGGTTCTTCAGAACCGTCAACAGATTCAGAAGCTGAAGGCTGCTCAGACATCTCGGTCGGCGTTGGATCCTGTGAAGGATCTTCGCTCTTCTCTGGCGAATCGGTTGGATCTTCCGAAGGTTCCTCAGCTGGATCCGTTGGAGTCGATTCGCTCGGAGATGGCTCGGTCGGTTCCGTCGGAGACGGCTCGGTCGGTTCCGTCGGAGACGGCTCGGTCGGTTCCGTCGGAGACGGCTCAAGTTCATCTTCTAGATAGAAACCGAAGTCGAGGGTTCCGTCGTGATCCCCATCTTCGTTCAGTCCTTCAGACTTGGCTTCCCAAGTAGAAGAGTCCTTCTCCCGGTCGGTACCGTTTTCCTTAGTCGGCAGGTAGCCGTCCAAGACATCAGCGGATTCTTCCCGATCAATAACAACCGTGTACGACTCACCATCCTTCAGAACCGGCAGGTCCTTGAAGATGTAGTAACCGTTCTCATCTGTGCTTACCGGGCCGACAGGGTTGCCGTTGATATCAACAACTTCCTTGCCATCCGGGCCAATCAGCTTCAGAACCACACCCTCAAGTGGGTCTTCGTCCTTATCCTGAATTCCGTCGCGGTTCTTATCCACCCAAACGTAGTCACCCAAGGAAACCGAGGGTTCCTCAGTCGGAGTCGTAGGTTCCGTCGGCTCAGTCGGAGTCGTAGGTTCCGTCGGCTCAGTCGGTTCCGTCGGTTCCGTCGGTTCCGTCGGAGTCGTAGGTTCCGTCGGCTCAGTCGGAGTCGTAGGTTCCGTCGGCTCAGTCGGAGTCGTAGGTTCCGTCGGAGTCGTAGGTTCCGTCGGCTCAGTCGGAGTCGTAGGTTCCGTCGGAGTCGTAGGTTCCGTCGGCTCAGTCGGAGTCGTAGGTTCCGTCGGAGTCGTAGGTTCCGTCGGAGTCGTAGGTTCCGTCGGAGTCGTAGGTTCCGTCGGCTCAGTCGGCTCAGTCGGCTCAGTCGGCTCAGTCGGAGTCGTAGGTTCCGTCGGCTCAGGTTCTGGCTTCAAAACGACGCCTGCATCCCACGTCGGATCGATGCCTTCGGTAGCCTTGAACTCCTGGTCTGAGTATGCCTTGGTCAACGAGGCGTTCTCGTCATCCAAAGTGAACTTGATCGTCAAACCGGACTTTGGATCAGCATCCGAGTCGTTCGAATCATTCTTCCCAGCATTCTGCGAAGTAAATTCATACTTCTTGGTCTGCTCGCCAGTCAATTCGAACTTGACCTGATAGTCACCGGCTGGCAGCTCATCAAAGAGGTAGCGGCCATTCTCATCGGTAGTCGTCGAAGAAACTTTCTCGCCGTTACCGTCAAGCAGGATGACCTTCACACCTTCAAGAACTTCCGAATCACCTTGGAGACCGTCCTCGTTCGCATCAACCCAGACGTAGTCGCCCACGGCATAAGTCTTGACCGGCTCTGGCTTCATTACAAAACCAAAGTCCAGCGTTGGGTCATGCTGGCCGCCTTCGGTCAGACCCTGCGAGCTGGCTTCCCAAGTTGAAGAGTCGTTTTCACGGTTGTCCTCAGTCTCGATAGTCGGAATGTAAGGAGCCAAAGGTTCCTTAGACGCTTCCTGATCGATGCTCACCGTGTATGACTGCCCATCTTCGAGAACCGGCAGGTTGTCAAAGATGTAGTAGCCGTTTTCATCGGTGCTGGTTGGCTCAACAGGCTTGCCATTGACGTCAACTACTGGCTCACCATCTGGTCCAACGAGTTTCAGAACGACATCCTTAATGCCCTTCTCATCCTCGTCCTGCAGTCCGTCACGATTCTCATCAACCCAGACATAGTCGCCAACGGAAACCTTCGGAATAACAAATCCAAAGTCCAAAGTTGGATCATGCTCTCCGTCTTCGGTCAAACCCTGCGAGCTGGCTTCCCAAGTTGAAGAGTCGTTTTCACGGTTGTCCTCAGTCTCGATAGTCGGCATGTAAGGAGCCAATGGTTCCTTAGACGCTTCACGATCGATGCTCACCGTGTAGGACTGGCCCTCTTCAAGGACCGGAAGATCCTTGAATTCATAGAAACCACTCTCGTCGGTGGTGGTTGGCTCAACAGGCTTGCCGTTGACGTCAACAACTTCCTTGCCATCCGGGCCGACGAGTTTCAGAACGACATCTTTAATGCCCTTCTCATCCTCATCTTGCAGTCCGTCACGATTCTCATCAATCCAGACGTAGTCGCCAACGGAAACCTTCGGAGTAACAAATCCGAAGTCCAAAGTTGGATCATGCTCTCCGTCTTCGGTCAAACCCTGCGAGCTGGCTTCCCAAGTTGAAGAGTCATTCTCGCGGCTGTCGTCAGTCTCGATGGTCGGAATGTAAGGAGCCAAAAGTTCCTTAGACGCTTCACGATCGATGCTCACCGTGTAGGACTGGCCCTCTTCAAGGACCGGAAGATCCTTGAATTCGTAGAAACCGTTCTCGTCGGTCATGGTCGGCAGCACTGGGTTACCAAATACATCGATAACTTCCTTGCCATCCGGGCCAACGATGGTCAGAACGACATCCTTGATGCCCTTTTCATCCTCATCCTGCAGTCCGTCACGATTTTCATCGATCCAGACGTAGTCACCAACTGAGACCTTTTCCTTCTCTTCAGGCTTGAAGGTGATACCAGTCTTGATTGGCTCTTGGCTGCGGTAATCGGTCTTGCCATTTACCTGAGCCTGGGCTGCGTAACCAAAGGAGTTCCACGCGGGAGCGAAATCTGAAGTTCCCTCTGGCATTTCAGTTTCCGAAACTGTTGTGAAGGTCAGCGATACACCTTCGCCTGGCGCAAACCCGTCGGACGAATCCAAAACAAGTTTGATGCCCTTGATTTCCTTCGGGTTGGCCGGACGTTCGGTGGTCCAGTTTCCTTCACAACCTGCCCATGGATCCTGCATATTGGCGCCGCTTGGCTTGCATTGCGCGGGATCACCGGTCAGGTAAGACAGCACCATGTCGGTTCCTGCAGGAACTTCTGGCAGCTTGATGTCCAAGAGGGTCGGAACCCACTGGGAACCACGCGGGGCGTTGGCCTGGGAACCCGTTACTCCGGTGTCTCCGACGTACGGGAAGATATCCAGAATTTCCATGTGCTGCGCGTTAACGTTGCCGGTGTTGGTAACGCTGAGGTTCCACTCTGCGATACCACCCGGTTTGGTCTCCACGATGCATGGGTAACGATAGAATCCACCTTCAAACGCGTAGCAGGCTTCGTCGTTTTCAACCTTGGAATTGACGTTGTAAACGCCAGTCTTCTCGGTCTGCTCACCGCTCAAAACCTCGCGAACGAGCTTACGTGATGAGTAGGCTTGGCCTTCGATGACCGAAACGAGATGGTCATCGCTGCTCTCTTCGGAGTTGTCACCGCTGAAGGTAACCTTGTTCTCCAGTTTTTCTTTCGCGTTCAGCCCGCCACGCACGGTGGTTGGTAACTTCACGGTGATCGATTCACCTGGGTACAGTTTGGTTCCCTCGGGGAAACTGAACTTCAGCGAATTGTCTTCTTCAACCGCGGTAACCTTCGAGATGTCAACCGCGGTGCCTTCCGGCGCTTGGTTGAATTTCTTCTCAAAGGAATACGAAGTCAGCGACTGCCATTCAGGATCAAGAATCAGCTTCGGTCCCTGGGCATCGTTCGGCAATATATCGGTAATGACAGGGTTCAAGACCGCGTCGGTACCGTTATTGGTGACGGTGAACGTGTAGTTCAACTCGCGGCCCGGTGCGATTTGCCCGTTAGGGGCATCCGAATTCTTTGAAACCTCGGAGTTGGTCTCTCCGGGGTTGAATACCAAAGCATCAGTTGCATCGTCGGTGTCACGATCCTGGCCCAGACGGGAGACCTCTGCCGATGCAGTGTTCTCGGTTGTCAGCGCCTGGGTTTCACCAGGATTTCTCTGGCCCTCTTCGAGTGCAATCAGTTCACCACTGCGCAGGGTGTACCGTGGCAGAACATTGAACTTGATGGTTGTGTCATTGCTAAGTAGCTCTTCGAAGTTGCGGCCTTCCGCAGTGACTCGAACGCCTTGAACCTGATCATTGGCTGGTTTGGTGGTAGTCCACTCCCCGCCTTCAGCGACCAGCGTTCCATCTTTCAACACATACTCCGCACCGGTGAAGTACTCGATAGTGACATCGTAGACACGGCTGTTTGGGACGGGGTCCCATCCGGCGAAATCGAAGGTGTTCCAGAAGGTTGGATCCTGATCCACAATCTGAACATAGTCGGCCTTGTGGGTTCCGCTATTAACATTCAGGGTGACGTTTACCGGTGCGGGGTTGCCGTTGCTGGTAAAGAAATCGATCGGACCTTCGGGGTTGAACGTCTTGGTCAGGGTCGCATTGAGATCCACCGAGTTTTCGGTAATGATCTCCAGCGGTGCCTGTGGTTCTTTGACAGCCGATTCGTCGCCACGCTGAACGGTCGCTACAGCCGTGTTCGGCAGAACGTAGCCGCGCATGCCGTCAATACGGTCAAGCTCGGCCAATGCTGCGTCGATTGGCTGGGCCGGATCCGAGCCACGCAGCTCATCGCGCAGCTCGGTGCCAACGGAGACCCAGAACTCGGTGTCGCGTGGAACCAGCTTTTCGCCGTCCTTCGCGAGGTTGAATTCGAATGCGGTGACCTCTTCCCAGCTTCGTCCTTCGGGAAGCATTGGAGTCAGGGCGTCCTCACCGGTGAAGTTGATTTCGCCAGTAGCGGTCTTCAAAGTCAGGTGGGCTAGATCCTGGAGTGCTTCGTCGGATAGTTGTGCACTGATACCTGTAATGTCAACGTAGTCAAAAGGGTTAACTTCGTCAGCTTTCGAATCAACAATCGAAAGCTTGTCGACGCCATAGGTCGAAGTGTTCTTCGCCCACAGGTTCAAGGTGCTCGTCGGGTTCTTGTTCGTCGGCGCCTCGGAAACAGGTTTCTGAACGATGACGTTCCGGTCCCAGGACTTCGAGCTCTGCAGCTGAATTTCCTTATCGACCCAGACTGATCCTTCGGTGCCATCACCGTTGTTGATGCCCAGAACGTTGTCGGTTTTCAGCTCATCGGTGAGAGCATCGGTGACCTCGAAGTTGACTTGTGCCCGCACATCCTTGTCATGCGGGAACGTGCCTGAATCGCGGGTGTAGGTAACCCGAACCCCGGTAGCTCCTTCGGGCATTGGGGTGTTCTCGATTTTATTGCCGTCTTCGGAGACAGCCAATTCAATCCAGTTGTTGTCGGAGTCCTTGTACTCCACAACAACTTTGGTAGCGCCCTGAGTAGATGGCACCGAGACGCTAGTGGCCTTGAATGCTGGAACCATTGACGCGAAGTCGTCGGTCTGCACGATCTCGCGGACGTCCATGTTGGTATTGGTCTGATCAGCCTTGGTATTTAGCCAAACACTAGTCTTGTCGCCCGGAATACCTTCGATGCGGTGGGGATTGAATCCTTTGCCTCCGATCAAAGCGAATCTTGGCTCCTGAACCAGCAAGGTAGCACCGGCTTCGTCTTCAACGACGTCTTGGTTTCCAGATGGAGTGCCTTGGCCCAGAACCACGTTCTTGTAGCCCTCGGCAGAAACTGCAGTGGCCAGAACTTCGAATTCGAACTCGAATCCTGCGCTAGGGGCGAAAGTTCCATCGAAGGATATTTCAAAGCCCTTGACATCGCTACCTGCAGGAAGGTTCTCCGGCAGGGAGATCTTCCCGTCAACATTTTCAAGTGGGTATTCTGTACCGGCGACCGTCAGCAAACCCGTGGCGGCTCCGGCTGGCCAGGTGCCGCCGTTGAACTTGCTGAAGTTAAGGCCTTCGCCGAACGGTGAAGTACCCGTTGCGGGTTCCTTCAAGGTTAAGTTAGTGAGATTTCGGTTTGAGGTGTTGGTCAGTCCAAGCTTCACCGTGGAAGCATTGCGCCCATCACCAATTTCTGCGGCATCACCAGCAACCACCAGCTCCGGGGCGAAGGACTTGGTGGCATCCACCGTGTAGTTTGCCGACTCAATCACGAAGCTATCTTCAGCAGTGAAAGGGTCATTCTGTTCGCCGTTAGGGAGTACTGCGATGATGTTGGTTTCATTCGCGACCACAGCGGCTTCGGCACCATCGCGTAGGACGGTGTTCAGCGGAATCGAGCCGGTTGTACCGTTGGCGATGATTCCGCCTTCGGTGTCGGTTGATTTCGTTGAGGTGAAGACGAATTCAAACCCGGTAATGGTTTTTAGATCAAAGCCTTCCGGGAATACGGGCGGTGCATTGGGGTTAGCGGTTTCCAGAACCTGTGGTTCTGGCGCGTCGCCCACGAAGTAGGAAACGACGAGTTCATCGGCACCCTCTGGGTAGACGATGTCGCCGAATCCGGTGAATTCAACTGAAGCGAATGGATCGGTATCGCCCGAAGGCTCCTCGATGACCATCGAGGATGCGCCCACCTTGGAGGTGTTCTTGATTCCGCCGAGCGTCGCGCTGATGTTCTTATCAGACCCCTGCTCCAGCACATCCTCGGACCACTGCTTAGTAATTTCGGCGTTGGGAGCCAGATCAATGTTCGGAATAACAGCTTCGGCTGGATCCTTGATGGATCCAAGATCAGAAGTCAGCTCGGCTTCGTTGATCAGCTGCTGGCCATTGAACTTTGGGTCCGCGTTATCGGGGAACTTCGCCACGATGGTTATCGTGTAGTCGGTGCCATCGTTGATACCGACTTTCCCGGGACGGTCCTCGGAGGTCTCATTAAAAGTCAGCTTTACCGAAGTGCCATCTTCTGCGGGTTCTTCGGTAACATCCTTCGCGAACCCGTTGTAATTAATGCTATCCAGAACTAGTGGTTCAGGAAGCAAATCAATCAGGTACGCATCGCTACATGGTTCAGTGTTGGAGGAGCAGCCCAGCTTGATCTCGTAGTTGACAAAATCGCCCGGACGAATTGCTTCACTACTTGTCAGGTTCTTTTCCAAGAACATGCCGGCACCGGCGGCGGCACGAGTACCAACTTGCGGCGTTACTGTGCCCTGAACATTATTGGCTGCTGCGGATTCTTCGTCCGCTCCTGAATCGCTTGCTTGTTGACCTTCCGGTCCGCCTTCTTGCGAGTCGGTGCCTATGGCAGCTGTATCAGCTACAGACGAATCGGGGGAAGGAGCCGCCACTGCTGGCGCCACACCTGCCATTCCGACTCCGACGGTTACCGCAAGGAACGAGGCAAGCATAGATTTCCAGCGTTTTGAAACGCCAGGCTCTTGCTCAATTCGCATTTTATATTCCCATTTACCGTTGTTAAGCAGGGCGGAAAACACCTGTCTATTTCCCTAAACGCAGACGTCCGCCACTGTGGACTTCGCAAGCCTAACAAGATGATAAATAGGAGTATCTGAGAAGAATGAGCCGAAGCCAGAGGTCGTATTGCTACGCAAAAAATGTGCGGGGCATAGAGTAACCAGATTTCAACAAGTTCACAAGCATGAATTTTCACCGACAAGTTTCTCCGATTACCCTCACAGATATATCTGTCCTGTTCAAAAAATATTTTTCATAGACAAAGATTGCATCATTCGCCATTTTTGAGTGAGAAAATCTCGATTACATGGGATTATTTATAACTTTTTTCATCATCGAACAAAGGCTGAAGTCATCAATGCCCGAAAATCACGCTTTTCGCGACTCGCAAGAGCTCTAAAGGCGGAGGCTTCTTCGCCATATCATGCAAATATGTGACTAACCTCGCGTTGCGTGGCGTGAATTATTAGCCTTCTTCGCAGCCCCCAGGCAGTGCGTCGGGATCGACCAGTTGGACTCCGATCACCTCGCCTAAGCAATTGAATTCACCCTGAAATTCACCCTCCCTAACCGCGATTACCGTCTCCGCATATCTACCAATAGGTTGAACGGCCGAAGCTGACTCCAGAAACGGATCCGGTGATCGGGGTAATCTACGCGATCAAGGAGCATGTCGGAGAGCTGCTGAAACCACGGCTATTCATGAATTCCAGTCCCGGTGGGCGATGCCCTAGATGTCCTTGAACGCCACTAAAATGAGTGAGGCGAAATCGTTTTGTTCCGTTCGTTGACCGCGTAGCGGCGGGAAATGCTGATCTTCGTGAGGACCGGACTAACCATTGCTAGGGATGAAGCATCGAATTCGACGGCTAAGAACCTCAAACACATCGGCCGAAGTTATCAGAATCATGCTCATTGTCGGATCAGGATCTTGTTATAAATGCCATGCTTTCGGCCGTGCTGAACAGGCTGCACCACGCTTGCTTCTTTTAA
>NZ_JBQSYL010000035.1:0-36430 GCF_052379245.1 Glutamicibacter sp. AOP12-B1-11
TGCCCGGGACCGTCCGGCGTATCTGGCGCAGCTGGCCAGGGCGGCCCACGAGCTGGCACTGGCGATCGTACGTTCCCGGTTGCTGGTGATCGCCGCGGTCAACGGCGCGGCGGCCGGCGCTGGATTGGGGCTGGTGCTTTGCGCCGACTGGGTGCTGGTCGACGAGTCCGCTCCGCTGGTGGCCGCCTATGCCTCCATCGGGCTGAGCCCGGACACGGGGGTCTCCTATTTCCTTCCCCGGGTTCTCGGCCATCAACGGGCAGTGGAGCTGGCCCTGGGCGGGCGCAAGCTGGACGGTGAGCAGGCGGTCGACCGGGGGCTGGCCAACGAGGCGGTGTCCTCCGAAACCTTCGCGCCGCGTCTCGCGGAGCTCGAAGACGGCTTCGTGGGCGGTGCGGTGCAGGCGATCGGCCCCACCAAATCCCTGCTCCGCGCCGGCGTCGCGGAGGAACTCGAAGCCCATCTGCACGCCGAGGCTTCGAGCATTGCCCGCCTGTCGGAACACCACGATTCGGTTCGGCTGGTCAACCGATTCGCCGGCAAATAGCGCACGCTGGCCAGCGGCCGCCAGATCGCTGCGGCCTCCGCGAGCGTGGCGCTGTGCGGGCTGAAGGACTTCACGCATAGCGGGCCGTCGTAGCCCGCGAGGTCCAGGGCATGGACGAATCCGTGCCAATCGAAATGGTCAGCTCCCACGATTCCGCGGTCGTTCGCGCTGAGCTGCACATGGTTGATGTGCTCCGTGGCCCGGGCCACCGCGGCGGCAATGTCCTGCTCCTCGATATTCAGATGGTAGGTGTCCAGCCCCATGCCCAATCCGGGGCCCAGCAAGGGCTCTAGCGCGTCGAAGCACTGGTCGATGGTGTTCAGCAGCGAGGTTTCGTGACGGTTCAACGGTTCGATGGCCAGCGTGATGCCTCGCGCGGCGGCGTGCTCGACCAGTGGGGCCAACGCGGTGCGCAATTGCGCATAGGCCGCCCTGCGCTGCCCGTCGTCCAGCGCGAACAGCCTGCCCGTGGCGGTGTACAGCGGGCCGGCGACGGTGGTTGCGGCGAGCGAGGCCGCCGCGTCGATGCAGCCGCGGAGGTAGTTCTGCGTTGCCTCGACTTCTGCCCTCGGCACCCCGATGAGGTTGTGCCCCGCAGGCATCACTGCGGCAAGCACCGGGTGCAAACCCAGTTCGCCCAGCAGGTCCTTGGCCCGTTCCGGATCCCAGTCGCCGAGTTGTTCCAGTGGTAGCTCGATGGCATCGAACCCCAGCTGCGCCGCTTGGGTAGCCAAATGCGCCAAGGATTCATCGGTCAGCCTGGAGGTCCACACCCAGGTGCTCACCCCGAGTTTCCGTTGCATAGCCCTCGCCTCCTGAAATGAGCCGGCCGGTGCGACCGGCCTGTGCGTTGTCTGCCGTCGTACTTTCAGGTTACGCCCGGAAGAACGACGCGGATAGGGCGGCCGTTGACTCTCAAAAACATCTGGGTCTAGCCATCGGCAAATTCTCTATTCCGCACTGGGCAATGACCCGCTCAGCCGGGCTTGTTGGGTGAATGATTTTTTCCTTCACCGCCGATAGGTCACTTCACCTGCCGAACAATCATCTACCGGTTGCCGGGGCACAGCGCCCTTGGTGCCTATTAGTGGTCTGCGCGGCGTGAGCTCCGGTGGACGGTTGGGGGCGGGTTTGATGACTGAATGTAAAAATATTCGCCCTTGTTCCCGCACCAAATTCGTGGGTGATTCTCCGGTTGCAGCGCAACGGCAGCCCAGTCTGCAGGTGCTGGGACTGCTGGCCGGCGAGATGCTTTCCCGGAGGTTTTGACTGCCAACTTTATTTGGCGGTTAAATCGCGACACTAATTGGCGGTTCATGGAGCTCCAAGAGTGGAGCCCTCGTAGAACACCGCAACGCCGGAAACTCAATCACCAACGTTCGTACTTTTCAACGTGCTTGAAACGTCTTGCAACCCATAGTTTGTTGAGACAACACGGATAGGGTCAAACAGGCATCTAACCCAATACCATCTCCTGCAACGCGGCAAGCAACATGAAGAGGGCCACACCTGGCAGGTGCGGCCCCGTCATGTCTGGCAACTTCAGGTATTGGCGTAGGGTGCTGGACACTTATTCCAAAAGCTCTCCGACGCCACGAAGGTTTATTTCACCGAGGGTAACGATGTGCAGGTATTGTTCCGGTGCTTGCTGTTCAGCGGTGTCCCGGCTGCAATATAGGGCCGTGGGCTGTGGATTCTCCATGATCCCGAAGATTGGATTCCCATCGGCGTCCTCATCGTACGATGACAAAGTAGTATGCGTGAGATACAAAACGCAGCCATCTACCAGGTCTATGCTTTCGGCACCCTGCACCTTTCGAGCTTCCCAGCTGACTTTAGTGTCTAGATACTTTTCCTGAATCGCAAAGCATTCACGTTCACTGGCCACGATCGCAATTATTGGCTCTATGTATTCAAGATCTGGAAATGGGCTGGGTTGTTTCCCATAGACGACGTAGACCATCAGATCTTCTGAATATTTCGAGCCAAGGCGAATCTTGATTTTTGTCAGGATGCTGCTTAGAGACGGCATGGAACCCCCTTCTGTACAGGAGCGTAGGCATCAGCATAGTAAGTCTTGCCTTTGTAGACAATAGTTCCGAGAGTACGGCCTGACCATGTGGTTTTTTTCGCAGATTTGCATGACAGTGCGTGATTTGTCTGCGTGAAGACAACAGGATAGTAAGTGCCGTTATATTTATCGCCCTTTATCTTTTGGGCTGGCTGGCTAATATCCGGGCCACCTTTGATCCACCAGGCTAATCGTTTAAATCGCGCCTGTGAAGAATGCTTGATCGAAGTGACTTTCGTGGTGCAATAGGTTGTGGATTTGAAGCCACCCGTACTATAGTTCCCAGATTTTCTGGTGTGAAAACCTGCGGCAACGATCTTGCAAGGCCCATAATTCACTTTTGCCATGGCACCCACATTGAATCCGGCTTTGTGTAGTTCGTCCATCTTATCCATCTTGGCTACTGCATCGGCAGGCGATTCCGCTTCGATGTAGTTCGATTCCGTAGGGGTTTTTTCGGGGAAGAAATCTTTCGTTGAAAGGGCGTATTCCGAGGACTGCTGCACCGTGTGGGTTTCGCTAACAGGAGTTTCAACAGCCTGCGCCATCCCCGGTAATGCAGCTACCAAAGACAACGCAAGGGGTAATGCTACAAAAGTAAAATTCATCGTTATGCCTGACGCTTGTAGTTTAAACTTTTGGTTCTGGACTCAATATTTTTATTATCTTCAATAGTGTAACTTCTCGCCTAAAGTTTTTACCACAATGCACCCTACAGCAGGCTGAAAGTTCATAGTCTTCGATAAGGGCTGATTCGAGGCATCGGTCACGTCCGACTTTGCGACCTATCGAAGAAATTAGAACGCTGACAGGCGAGATCACTATTGATCCAAGCCAGGTCATTGAATTTGAGTGCCAAGGCCGCGGGGTGTGCGGTCCCTAGGAGCTTTGGCCTTTCTGGTGCTCTTGACGGCCCTGATGGCAGGCTTCCTGAGCTGACGTCACCTCGACGCGAATGCTCTCCATCTCACGGTCGATGCGTTGGGCTTCGAGATTTTGGACCGTGCCCTCGCGTTTCTCGGCGCTCACATATATAGTCCCGCTTATGGGCGCCTAAAACCGCCACTTGGAGCTGCGATTTAGCCGTCAAACGAACCCAACAGTCACAGTTATTCCACGCAGATAGTCCTATTCATCAAAGGTATTGAAGGCTTGGACTCTGATTATCGGCTGTTCCAGCAACATAAGTCCGGCGCCGAGTGCTACTGCCAGACCGACAAATAACGCTAGAATCTCCTCAGCCCACACGTTAAGGATTTCGCCGAGCTCGTTCAGTGGCGGGAAAATGCCGTTATCCCTGATGCTCTCTTCTCATAGTGACCGG
The DNA here is from genome assembly GCF_052379245.1 of Glutamicibacter sp. AOP12-B1-11. Taxonomy (NCBI): domain Bacteria; kingdom Bacillati; phylum Actinomycetota; class Actinomycetes; order Micrococcales; family Micrococcaceae; genus Glutamicibacter; species Glutamicibacter sp. AOP12-B1-11. The sequence goes on from NZ_JBQSYL010000035.1 coordinate 3,943, forward strand.
CTGAACCACTGCTCAGGAAGGGCAATATGAGCAGCAGCGAGGAGAGAATCAAGAGAGCATGAATCAAATTCGAACTGCGGCTGCGAAGTACCACCTGTTTCGTGCCAAAGCCTTAGTAAGTACTTTTATCCACGCTTGAGCTTCTTCAATAGCTCTCGAAGCTCGGCAGAAACTTCAGCAGGGATCAACACATAATCACCATTGACTTGTATTTTCGCCGAACGAACGCCCTTCAAGTCGGTGATAATCCGTTTCAAACTCATCCCAGAGATCTCCTGCAAATGCCGGCCAATCGCCAACGCAGCGAACACCACGGTCAAATGAGCATCGATGGCATCCTCATCCCGATGGAACACCGGACGAGCGGAAAGGTCACTCATGGTCATACGGAATGACGCTTCAACCTGCCAGAGGTCATGATACGAATCAAGGACCTGCTGACCTTTCATCACCGACTGCTCGATATTGGTCACGTAGCCCTTGAGCCCGGCCAACATACGGGCTCGTTCAATTCTGGCCTCATCGACTTCAGGCTTCGTCCCGGTCGTTTTCACGAATCTTGCTTTACGCATCTGGCTTGTGCCTTCGGCAATGTCCATGGCGCGGCGTTCCATGAGATTGATGTTCCGATTATCAGTGACGAAACGCTTCGCAGACCATTGATAAATCACTCGGCGTTCTCGGCCTTTTGCGCCGGTGCCCATGACGCGCTTCGATTCCAGGATCTGCCCGTTGGCGAACCGGTTGCCCTTCGTGTCGAAATGTTCTTGCAGGTCATAGGGCGCTTTGGCCATACGCGAGCCAACAATGAATTTGAACCCAGCATCTTCCAAAGCGGTCAGATTCGCGGCGGAGAGCATGCCAGCATCAGCGACGACCACCATGTCGGTGATACCGTGGCGCTCCTGAAACGCTTGGACCACCGGAACGATCGTGGTGGTCTCGGCCTTGTTCCCGGCAAACATATGCATTTCCAGCGGGAACCCTGCCGGGTCCACCAGAAGCCCGACCTGGATTTGCGGGTCCACCCGGTGTTCTTTGCTCATGCCGACTTTGCGGAGGTCATCTTCCTTTTTCGACTCAAAGTGAAGGGTGGTGACGTCATACATGATCATTGCTCCGAGCCCCACGGTCTGGGTTCGATAGGTGATCATTGCTTTGGCCAGAGTGTCTTTGTAGTCCTTTTCGTGGCAGCGATGCAGGCTGCGAAAGAGGGTCCGCAAGGACGGGTGCGGTGCACAGATGTCATCGAGCACTCTGATGGTGTCTGCTTTGGATGTTGGCTCGATGAGCCTGGCGAGCACCATGGCGCGAAACCCCTCGTCATCAAGGACTTCGAACCCAAGGCGTGCGTAGGCTGCGGTGAGGATTTCCCACAGTTCAGTGGCTGGGGACGCAACGACTTTCGCGGTGCCCGTGGCGCCGGCTCGGGGTCTTCCGCGGTCAGGAATCACGTCGGGAAGTTCGGAGTTCTTGGTCCAGTCAGCGACTTCGACCAGGGATGGGGGTTCTTGTTCCACATCGCCGAAGTCGAAGGCTTGCTGCCCTGGATGCAAGCGTTGCTCGGCGGAGCGCAGCAGCAGTGCTAGTTCGGCGTCGGTGTTCGCTGAGCCGATGTGTTCCACGGAGGTGGTGGTGCGTCCGGTTTGGTCCACGATTTGCACGGCGACAGCGCCGGATGCGGTGCGGACCTTGCGGATGAATCGGGAACCCATGGGTTCAGGGTACCGGGAACCTATTTATTAGTAAGTATTTCGGTCACGAGGTGAAAACAAACCATCAGGTCATGAACCTATTGAGGTTTTCAATCACAAACCGTGGCACGAAACAGGTACCACGGTACGGCTCTATGCATTGTTGTCACCTCAATGTCGAAATGTGTTAGTTGTCTTCTTTTGCAGTTTTCCCTAGTCCCGTTGTTTCGCGGTGAGTGTGCTTCGTGCACGCATGAAAATGCTCCCTCAAAAGTGTCGACTTTTTACAGTCCAATTTTCGGGGAGCAGTTCATTTCACAGTCCAACTATCGGGGAGCATTCCACTTATAGGAGTGGATTGCACCATCTACTGATGCACAGTTCGTGCACGCGTGTATTGATTCTTACTTGAGCAGACTATTCACGAGCTGAATAGGGGTGGACTCTTCGAGGAAGAAGTACAAGTAGATTTTCAAAAGTAGGCTATCCATTTCCTCTGAAGAGATAAGACGGGCTTCGGGGGCACGAAGCGAAACCACTATGGAAGCGACATTCATGATGGCTTTATTATGCTCACCTCTGGAAAGGTTCTTGTTTCTGAAAGATTCCAGATACAGAAGAGCCAGATGGCGCAATACGTCTACATCTGCTTTGCTGTTAGTCGCAATCGTTGAATTCGTGGCACGATTCATTGCGTCAATTGCCACGTCAACTTCAGGTAACGGCAAGCACTGCTGATTCAGTTTGAGAAGAGCATGTTCTGTGAATATTGGGTCTTGATGGCCATTCGCAGAATAGTCAACCTCACTCCGCTCTCCTGGGAAATTATCCACCACAGTTGTATCGCCTCCAGCCTGAAGCGCCTGTTGCGATGTAGCCTTTGCCAGCGATGGTTACACGTCCTTGTGACACTGTATTGAATTCAGCAACATAGCCGGTTTTGCACGTGTAATCAGTTTCAACTTCGTTGTGGAACTCTGTTTCACTGGCGACAATGGTTCCGCTACCTGGAGCTCCGGCTTTCTTTTTATGGATATCTAATTCGATTCTGTGCGAAAAGGCTTGGTCGCAGCGGTTGTGCGCCCATCCGGACACATGGCTGTAGTTGCTGCTGTTCGGGGTATGGTACTCACCTGTTACTAACTTGCACCCACCAGGCAAAGCAAATGTTGTTGCTGCTTTATTCGAAGATGCTTCAGGCACATACTCGGTAGAGCTCACACTAAGAATGACTCCTCCTCCATCCTGCTCTACTCGTTCTGCAAGCAATTCCAAAGCCTGCTTCTCATCTTGGTTCAATCTGTCCACATCAACGTAGGAAACATCTACCTTGACGTTGCTGGCGTCAATCCCAAAATGCGAAATCGGCTCTACTGAGTCGGAGGGGCTATTCGTTGCTGCAATAGCTGGGGTCACCATCAAGGAAGACGCCAATAGAGCTATTGCGGCGATGGAGCCAAAGGTTTTAGATTTCAAGAGATGAAACCTTTCTTGTGTTGGAACGCTGTCTGGTCGTCGAGAGACGGTGAGGTCATCTTGGATATGAACTCAATTTTAATAGTAAAGGCAAATGTGTAAATCGTCATCTAGGTTATGACTTTTTCGGCTCTTCAGGGTTCCGGGTGTAATCGCGATCTAAAACCACCGCTATTGACTCACCCTGAAAAACTGATCAATTTCCAACCTGACGAATGAGTTCGTCCAACCTGTCATCGCGATCCTGCAAGGCTTGTTGATCATCTAGAGAACGCGTCACGATCTTCTCTTCTCCCCCGCGAAACAGCGTCGTATCGCCGACTTCGAGCCAAGCTGCATGCTCCCCCTTTCCATGGTATTTGCCTTCACAGGAGCACGTGCAGTCATTGCCTTCAGCTGTCTGACATCTCGTATCGCACTGCTCGGCCGTGCTGTAGTGCATCTCGATCAATACGAGTCCATCGCGGATAGCGACTGCTTCAGCAACGTCCGTTAGATGTTGACGTGCGATCGCCCAATACCCTTTCCAGCCCGGTTCCCCAGGAGGGGCCCCAACCCATGTCGGTCGGATGGCAGCGCCAGTTGCCGTTCTAAACAGTTCCCTGTTCGTCGGCTGTCCAGTTCGGGGAGCGCGCAAACCCCTTACCTGAATCCGACCCCTAAGTGGGCGAATAATTGTCGCAGTCATAAAGGCATATTACAGACCCACCTACTGCTCTAGCCACCGATTCCAGAAGGTGTCCGCCCCTTAGTCCAAATAATTGATTTGCGTATCCTACACTCAAAATATTTAAATATCACTACTAGTTTAAAAATCTAAATATACATATTGTGGACTTGTCACTGCATCTCAAAAGGGAAGGTAAGACAATGATCGGATTGAAGAAACGCCTCACAGGAGCCGCATTAGCGCTGGGCATTATTGCTTCGGGCGCAATCGTAGCGGCGCCTGCCGCACAAGCTGCCACCTGCGGCTATTACGCAAGCGGGGGATACAGCTACTACAACCACTGCGGTTCAGGCAATGCCTACATCCAGATTGACCAGGTTGTAGGAAACTACGAGCAGTGCGTCGGTCCAGGCACAACTCTGCTGCGGAAACAGGACGGTGGAATCTACTCAATCACCAACGCCTTCTATCTTCGCTCTTGCTAATTGTCATAGAGTGAGTAGAGAGAATCTCTACCCAATAGACAAGTAAGGTCGTTGCCAGTGCTAAAGCAGAAATACTTAATTCAGTATCTTCTCCCGCTGGCAATGACCTTACTTTTTCTGTGTCTGGCGTTATCTCGCGTGACCTACATGCCCGTAGATTTTTTTGTCTACTACGACGCGGCGCGGCAGGCTTTCACTACCGAGAATATCTACGCTCACAATATTTTCAGCGGACAGTTGCCAGATGAGGGGTTGCCGTTCGTCTACACCCCTTTCACCCTTTTACTCATCCAGCCTTTCGCTTGGCTCCCACCAATGCTGGCCTGGGTGGCCTGGACCTTCGTCATGCTTTGCGGACTCGCTTGGGCGCTGAGATTCCTCGCCCGCTCTATCAGCCAGGATCCCTCATCCAAGTTTGTTATCGCCCTGTTTCTCCTGCTGAGCGGAACGACAGTGATCGCTCAGCATCTTGCTTTCGGACAGATCAATATCCTGCTAGCTGTTGCCTGCCTCTATGATCTAGCGGCTAACAAGACACAGCGGATTTCTTGGCTCCCACGTGGCTTATTGACGGGCATTGCAGCAGGAATCAAGCTCACTCCGGCATTCTTTCTGTTTTATCTTTTGATCACTCGCCAGTTCCGAGCAGCAATGTGGATGTGTGCAGGAGGTCTGGGAACCCTGGCCATCGGCGCTGTACTCTTCCCCGTAAATACATGGCATTATCTGAGCGTGGAGATCCTGTCGCTAAGCGACAAAGTAGATCTGGGCAGCAACTTCGCAACGAGCGGGAACAATTCCATTTCCGGCGCTCTCGCATACTTTTGGCCGGATGCACCCCTAGCAGTCAAAGCCTTCTTCATCTTAGGCGTAGCCACGACAGCTCTGGCCCTTGCTTACCGCTTACACAAAGCACAGCGAACACTCGATGCAGTTCTTATAGCCGGTGCAAGCATCCAATTGCTCTCACCGGTTAGCTGGATACACCATTGGGTGTTCCTGGTGTTTATTGTCCTGCGTCTCTCCCTGAACGCCCGCACCCGGCGCTGGGGATTAACAGGACTGCTCTTTCTTCTTATGCAACCAACCGACCTCGGAGATTGGATGCTCACGTCGCTACCTGAGAATATTATTCTCACTGCGATTGGTACAGCCCTCCGCGAAGGTTTGCTCCTGCTGACGCTGGCTTTGGGAGTCGTTCTCGCTCTGCGGACTAGTTCGTTCGAAATCTCAGAAACAGGTACTTCTAATCCTGCACGACTACCCGAGGGCCAAAACAGCAAGCGATAGTCTTAGAGCGGATCAACCAGCTCAAAAACCATCGCTTGTGGGTTGATGTTTGTGCTGTAGAGATAGCCTTCAGTACAACGGCGAGGTCCAAAGTTGAACCCCTCTACCTTCCGGATATTCGCTAGGACCCATCCACCTGAATGGCCCCCCTAATAATTTTTGAATCAGCTTTCCATGATTGCGTCGATATGAGACTTCTAATGAAGTTCCAAGCTGGCTGCCCTTGATGTACAAAACCTCTTTGCGCCCCCTGCGGAAAGAACCCACAATTAGGTCAGCATCATTGGTTAGCTCTACAGCTGAACCATGAAAATTTCCCAAAGAGAGAATTACAACTGGGTACCTGTGCACTCTCTCCAAAATCCAAAGGTCAGCATCGACTTTAGAGAGTTTCCATGGTTCCTCTCGCCCCACCTGCCCCCAGTCAAGGACAGCAACTACAAGGGCCGCGGCTGATGTGCAAAATGCGCCCGCCGCCAATAAGAGCGATAACGTATATTCGTTCATTACCTTCACATGATCCTGCCTGATACTTTGCATCGGAATTGATGCTTAGCCGGAATTTTATAATTTGCTACAAAAAGCTGTGACTGTTAACCGAGAATGGCGGTTTTTTCACAGCTCGGTTTGGCGGTTTTCGCACCGTTGGCCTGGTGGATTTAATCGCTCCGCGGCATTCCGTGATCGCTTGGTCTCGCCTTCAGGGAGGATAATGCGATGCGGTTAGTCCTTGAGTGCTCGCGACCGTCTATAGAACGTTGCTCGGGACATTCCGAGATCGCGGGCAACCTGCGCGGCGGGGTCGCCGCCTTCAACCAAGCGGACAGCGCTTCTAATCTGACTGTCAGTAAGTCGGCGGGGTCGGCCGCCAAGGTCCTTTCCAGCTTCGCGCCGTTTGCTGATGGAATCGGTAACGCGTTCGCGCTTGATCTCGTGTTCCATTTGCGCGAGAGCGGCCATGATCGTGAACAACATCGAGCCCAGGGGTGTCGCGGTGTCGACGTCGCCGCCGCCGAGGTTCAGTACGCGTAGGCCCGCGCCTCTACCGCGGAGTTCGTCGGCGAGGGCAAGCATGTTCTGTGTGGATCTTCCAAGCCGGTCCAGTGTCGTGATGACGAGGGTGTCGCCGTCGATCAGCGCGTCGAGTGCCCGATCGAACTGGGGTCGTGATGCTCGCGCCCCAGACACACCGTGATCAACGTAGAGGTCATCGCGGCGGACGCCGGCGGCCATAAGATCCACCTGCTGCCGGTCGGTGGACTGCTGCCGCGTCGAAACACGTGCGTAGCCGATCAGTTTCGTCATAGGCTGCTCCGACGTGTCTCGTAACTAACGGTGAATACACCGATTCAATCAGAAGCTTTCGAGACATAGTTACGAGACTCGCCAGCCGTGCACGAACTCGTTCGATTCCACGAAAATTAGGGCCCTGCCGGTCGTCGAGGTCGTTCAGTCGATGAGACGCCTCATATCCCAAGGGTTGTGAGACGTTGTATGCACTTCCGGTACATCGACCGGCACTACCAATGTGAGCTTCCGAAGTCGTCTGCACGGAATGTTCGAACCGCACTTGGCCAGCGTGTGGTCATGGAGTCGTCGACTCAGGATCGCTTCCCAGGTCTGAGGGCGACCCATAGCGCGCACCGCCGGCAAATGTAGGCAGGTTCTGTACCCAGGGGGTGGAGCTTCTTCCGATGCATTGTGCGCCCGCAGCAGGAGCATTGGCGGACAGTGTCAGAACCCAGAAGTTCTATTTTCATGCCGTCTTCGTTCTTTCCGGGATTGGGCTCCAGTGCGTGAGGTTGGCTCAGATGTAGCTGCAGATTTGTTCCGCGTCACAGCACTCCGGGTCGGCTGCCTCGGCGGTTGAGTATTGTTCGGCCACGGTTGCCCGCAGTGCGGTGAGCTCTGCGATTTTCCGGTCCAGGTCTGTAAGTTGTTTTCCCAGGACGTCCCGTACGTGGGTGCAAGGCGTCAGGCCGTTATCGCGGATCCGCATAATGCCTTGGATCTGCTGCAAGGTCAGCCCCGCTATCTGGCTGCGTTGGATGAATTCAAGGCGACTGAGGGTCTCGTGTCCGTAGTCACGATAGCCGTTGGCCGAACGTTCAGCCGGCGGGAGCAGGCCCCGGTCCTCATAGAACCTGATCGTCTTGGCTGTCATGCCGACAGCGGCAGCGGCTTCACCGATTCGCATTTCGGGTCCTCTTCTCGTTCCGAAAACGCAGCTAACCCTTCCATTGTACTGGAAGGTTTTGCATCGGCATCGCAAACAATTAGGGCCCGTTGTCGGCTTGACCTTCCCCCATGGTGGAAGGTCAATGATGGTTTGAGACCGAATACCAGCGTCCCGCTTCTTGCCAGGTATCCCCGCGAGGGCGGGCAAGAAAACCGGACAGAGAAAGGGATGATCATGTCAGTAAAGGCGAAGGGCCGGGAGCGTCCGGGCCTGGTGCTTGCGGCGGGGGCTTTGCTGTCCTCCCTTGGTGCTGTGACGGCTCTCCTGGTGTGCTGTTGGGTGCCCGTTTTGGCAGGTGCAGCCGGTTTTCTGACTGCAGCCGGGCCGATGGCCGGCAACATTTGGATCATTGCCGCTGGAGCCCTTGCCACGGCGGTCCTGCTTATGCGCCCGCCCGGTACGCCTGCAGCTAACGGAGCGGGGTCAAAGGCATGACAGGCGTTTTAGGTCTTGCCTTTCTGACCGGGATGCTTGCCACAGTCAATCCGTGCGGGTTCGCGATGCTGCCGACCTATCTGGCGTACTTCATCGGTTCCGGACCCGGCGCGGGACGGAAGCGGCCGCTGCTTGCAGGTCTTCGGGCCGGGGTTGCCCTCAGCGCCGGTTTCGCTGCTGTCTTTGTTACGGCCGGCCTGCTCGCCGCTGTGGGTCTGCGGTCGGTGGCGTCGGCGCTGCCCTGGGCCGCGGCGCTGATCGGAGCAGTCATTGTGGCCGCCGGCCTTGGCATGGTGTTCGGATGGCAACTGCCCGGGACGAGGTTGAACCTGCCCCGGATTCTGAAGAGGGACGGAACCGGTTCGGGGTTAAGGGCGGTCTTTGGCTACGGGGTCGCGTATGCGGTGGCCGCACTCTCCTGCAGCCTGGCCCTGCTGCTGGCTGTCGTCGCCCAGGCCGTGTCCACCGGAAGCCTGGCCGGGCTGCTGGCGGTCTTCGCCGCCTACGCCCTGGGCTCCTCGGTGGTGCTGGTTCTTCTGTCCCTCGGTGCAGCGGTAGCGCGGAACGCCATGGCACGCCACGTCCGAAAGCTGCTGCCCTTTGTTAACCGTCTCGGCGGAGCCGCGCTTGTCCTTGCGGGCATCTACCTGCTGCTCTACTGGGTGCCCGCACTGTCCGGCGGGCAGGCCGGGGGGATCATGAGCGGGGCAGTCACCGCAGCCAGCGCAGCGCTGTCCGGGTTCATCTCGGGCAACTGGCCGATCATCACCTTCACCGCGGTGGCCGCTGTCCTCGCCGCCGTGGCCCTGTCCCTGCGGCGCCGCAGCAAAAGCAAGGCAGAGGACAACAGCAGGCCCGCGGACGGGACTGAGAGCAGGGAGAACACCGAAGCGTGCTGCAACCCCGCACCCCACCTCCCCGAGACCGCGCCAGGGCGCAACAACGAGCAAGGAAACCCATGACAAAGACCAGAAACCACCGGCGGATCTTCACCATTACTGCCGTCATAGCCGCCGCGGCGCTCATCCTGATTCTGGCCATCACGGCACTGAACCGCGGGAGCGAAACTAATCCAGCCACCGGGTCCGCTGGTGGAAACACTGTGGACAGGATCGAGGTCACGTCCGTGGACGGCAAAGCCCTCACCGTCCCCTCCACCCGCCCGACAGTGCTGTTCTTCATGGCGAGCTGGTGCTATACCTGCGTTCCACAGGCAGAAGCGATGAAGGAACTGGAACAGGAGTATGCCGGTAAGGCAGACTTCGTCGCCGTGGACGTGACGCCGGAGAACACCCAAACCGAGGTGGACCAGTTCCGTGAACTGGCCGGAAATCCCGGATACCCCTTCGTTGTGGACCGGACCGGGGAGCTCACCCAAAAGTACGCGGTCACATCCCTGGACAGCACCGTCGTCGTCGCACCCGACGGAGACATTCTGGGCCGGGCTGACTCCCGGCCCATGAAGGCCGATGCCCTGAAGGCATTTCTTGCCACAACACTTCCCTAGCACGCCTAACTCTTTACTCCGGGTCTTGACCTTCCTGTGCAGGGGAAGGTGCAGACTGGGGACAGTACCCACCAGAAGAACACCACGGGGTGTTCATCAAACTCCATGGAGGACCAATGCCTGAGGCAGCACCGGATTTTGATTTGGCCGTGATCGGTTCCGGTGGCGGTGCCTTCGCCGCCGCCATCCGGGCCACCAACCTGGGCAAGCGGGTGGTCATGATCGAACGTTCCACGGTGGGCGGGACCTGCGTGAACACCGGGTGTGTTCCGTCCAAGGCGCTGCTGGCCGCCGCCGAGGCCCGTCATGTCGCGTTGGACGGGACTGGAAGGTTCCCCGGGATCAGCACCTCGGCCGCCCCGGTGGACATGGGTGCACTCATTGACGGGAAACGCTCCCTGGTTGAGGGCATGCGCTCGGATAAGTACGTGGATCTGGCCGCAGACTACGGATGGGATCTGCGTCAGGGGACCGCGGTGTTCGCCGGCACCCCGGAGGAACCGGTCCTGGAAATCACCGGGGCTGACGGCGCCCGCGATTCCCTGACTGCTGCCCATTACCTGATTGCGACCGGTTCGGCCCCGTGGGCACCGCCGGTGCCGGGACTGGATGAGGTCAATTACCTGACCTCATCCACGGCCATGGAACTGGACGAGGTGCCCGAGTCCCTGATCGTCTTCGGCGGCGGGTACGTGGCGCTGGAACAGGCGCAGCTTTTCGCCCGGCTGGGATCGAAAGTGACGATGCTGGTCCGTTCCCGGCTGGCCTCGCAGGAGGAACCGGAAGCGGCCCGGGCCCTGATGGGCGTCTTCGCCGATGAGGGTATCCGCGTGGTCCGCCGCGCGGCCGTGACGTCGGTCCTGGCGGATTCGGGCAGTGCAGAGATCGTTGTGACTGCAACGGTGGCTGGGGGCCAGGAGGAATACCGTGCCGCGAAGCTGCTGGTGGCCACCGGACGCCGCGCCGTTACTGACGGGTTGAACCTGGACGCCGTCGGCGTTAAAACCGGCGACGCCGGCCAGATCCTGGTCGAAAATACGTTGGCCAGCTCCAACCCAAGGATCTGGGCAGCAGGGGATGTTACCGGGCACCGGGAATTCGTCTACGTCGCCTCCGCCCACGGAACCCTCATGGTGGAGAACGCCTTCAACAACGCCGGCCGCGAGGTCGACTACCGGCACCTGCCCCGGGTGACGTTCACCAGCCCGGCCCTGGCCGCGGTGGGCATGACCGACAAGGAAGCCACCCAAGCTGGCATCCGGTGTGAATGCCGGGTCCTGCCCCTGGAATACGTTCCACGGGCACTGGTGAACCGGGACACCCGTGGGTTCATCAAAATCGTCGCCGACAACAGCACCGGCCGCATCGTCGGGATCACCGCCGTCGGCAAGGAAGCCGGAGACCTAGCCGCTGCCGGGGTGTACATCCTCGAGGCAGGGATGACCGTGGACCAGGTCGCGAACCTTTGGTCCCCGTATCTGACGATGGCCGAAGGGATCAAAATCGCCGCGCAGTCCTTCACCACCGACGTCTCCAAACTCTCCTGCTGCGCCTCCTGACCACGGCAGCTCCCAGCTCAGTCCCCATCTGAAGGAAACAACGATGACGAACAACGTCAGCCAAATCACCGGCCGCCTCGCCTCCTCCGAAACCGGCATGCAGTCCTGGCTGTGGCTGCCGTTGCTGAAACTCCTCGCACTGGGCGACCCTGTGGACGCAGCGGATCTTGCCGCCGCCACGGGCCGCCCCGTCGAGGACGTCCGGACCGCCCTTGAGGGAATGCCCGACGTCGAGTACGACGGATCAGGCCGAATCGTCGGCATGGGATTGACCCAGCGCCCGACCCGGCACCGCTTCGAAGTGGACGGCGAACAGCTCTACACCTGGTGCGCGCTGGATACCCTGATCTTCCCCACCCTTCTGGGCACCTCCGCACGGATCGAATCCGCCTACGATGCCGCCAGTACCCCCGTGCGCATGCGCGCCGGCAGTTCCGGCGTCACCGGTGTTGAGCCGGCCACCGCGGTGGTGTCCCTGATCAATCCGGAAGACATCAGTTCTGTCCGTTCCGCCTTCTGCAACCAGGTCCATTTCTTCGCCTCAGCCGAAGAAGCCGGACCCTGGCTCAAGGACCACCCGGAGGGCACCGTGATCCCCGTGGAGGAGGCCTACGGGCTCGCCGCGTCCATGGCCGGAAAAATGCTCGCCGAAACCGACGCGCAGGATTCCGGAAAACCGCGGAACACAGCTCTCAGCTGCACCTGCTGACCATGCCACCCCCCTCGGGTACACCACAGTGCGTGCCGAAAGACGTTTGACGAGAAGAACCGGAAAAATCAAGCCAATCTGAAGGAGATCAGCGTGAACGAACATTTCGATGTTGCCGTACTTGGCATGGGGCCCGGCGGGGAGGTCGCCGCGGACCGCCTGCTCAAAGCTGGGAAGAAAGTCGTCATCTTCGAACGTGAATTGATTGGTGGGGAGTGCGCCTATTGGGCCTGCATCCCGTCCAAGACGGTACTGCGCCCGCCGGAAGCGCGCACGGAGGTAGAAAAAGCCGCCGGTGTCAGCGGCGCCGAACTGGACTGGGAAGAAACGGCCAAATACCGGGACTACATGATCCGGAACCTGGACGACAAAGCCCAAGTGGACGGTTATGCGAAGCACGGGGCCGAGGTAGTCAAGGAAGAGGCACGGCTGACCGGGCCGGGCCGGATCCGCGCCGGAGACCGGGACATCACCGCAGAGCACCTCATCATCGCCACCGGGTCCGACGCGGTGATACCTCCCCTGGAGGGCATCGATGAGATCACAACATGGACCAACCGGGAGACCTACACCGCCCCGACCCTGCCCAAGCGGGCGGTGATCATCGGCGGCAGCGCGGTCGGGGTTGAAACCGCCACGTTCCTGGCACGCTTCGGCGTCCAAGTCACCCTTATCCACCGAGGACAGCGGCTGATCGACAGGGAGGATCCCCGCGTTGGGGAATTGGCCCACACATACCTTCAGGAAACCGGTGTCGAAGTCCGCCTCGGCGCAAGCGCTGGCAGCGCCAGGCGCGAGGGTGCAGACAGCATCATCCGTCTCGAAAAAGCAGACGGCGGAGACGGCGGGGAAGTCGCAGCCGACGTCGTGATCTTCGGCACTGGCCGAAAGCCACGCACCAAAGGCCTGGGCTTTGAACATTCCGGAATCAGCTTGGGGGACCGCGGTGAAGTGCTGGTCGATGAGCACTGCCGCGCCGCGGAGAACACCTGGGCCATCGGGGACGTCACAGGCATCATGCCGTTCACCCATGTGGCCAAATATCAGGGAAGAATCGCTGCCGACGCCATTCTCGGCCAGCCCCGCGCCGCCACCTATGACGGCATACCACGGGTGGTGTTCGCCGACCCGGAAATCGCCGCAGCCGGCCTCACTGCCCGCCAGGCACAACGACGCGGGCTCCGGGTTGCTTCAGCCGAACTGGATCTTGCCAACGCCATCGCCCGGCCCTGGACCTATGAAAAAGATCCGCGCGGACACCTGGGCCTGCTGGCCGACGCCGACCGGAAAATCCTCATCGGTGCCTGGGCAGTCGGGCCGATGGCCGGTGAATGGATCCATCAGGCCTCCCTGGCGATCCGGGCGCAGATACCCGTCGATACCCTCCTGGACCAGGTAGCACAATTCCCCACCTACCACGAGGCCTACCACGCTGCACTGGAAAAACTAGACCTCTGACTTCCCACCCCGCCGACGCTGTGGACGCGCCGTGCATGGGAGTCACGGCTTGGCCGGGAGATATAAACAGCGGGCCTTGCTGCCGTGGGTATCAGGTGCGGGTTTGCCGCCACGGCAATAGGGGACCTTGCAGGCCCGGCATTCGAGGTGGACCCAGCAGAGTATGAATCCCTGAGGAGCCTAGGTTTCCTGCCGAGTAGAACAAGGCGATGACTTCCACTTTCGGGTTTAGGAGACTTTTCCAGGACCATCAAGTCCGCCGTTGCACGGGGCACCTGGTTCGGGGGCGGTTTGTGCCTTTCGATACTTGGCGATGAAGTTGGAGAGGCGGAGATCGTCAGGGCTGTCCAGCTGGACTTGTGCTCCCCAAGCCGAGACGACAATGGCGGAGGGCAACCCCTTGTAGGGGGAGAGGATGGCGTAGGTCCCGGGGACAGCTTTGCGCAGGGCTGTGACTTGGTCTGCCGCGACCCGGTCGGGGTCGTAGGTGATCCAGACAGAGCCGTGCTCGAGTGAATGGATGGCATTTTCATTAGGTACCGGCTCGCTATATACCCCGCAGTTGAGCAACACTGCGGAGTGGTCTCCTCCCACCGGAGGTGTCTGGTCGTAGGTGACGGGACCGGTGACGTGGTTGGACGTGAGTCCGGGGAAGCTCCTTAGGCCTTCTATCTCCGCCGTCGCTGACCCCTTCGGGGTTGTACCTGCGATCGCGAGGATGACCAGGGAGATGATCACAGCAACGGCTGCGACCCCGGCGCCCACAATGATGGCACGGCGTTTGCGGCTGGCATTTCCCTACGCGCGTTTGACCTCGGCAAGCTTCGCGGCTGTCGTGGCTGCCCGTTGCTGTTTGGCGGTACGTTCTTCAGCCGCCGCCGGCGGGGACTTGGGATTGCGCAGGCGTTTTGCTCCGCTGTCGGGAGTGTTTGCATGGTCAGGGGTGCCGGGGCTTGGCATTCGTGTGCGTTCCTTTGCTGCTGTGTCCTGGGCGGTGGCATGCCTGCTTCTGCGGGCCGGTATGGAGTGTGGTGGTCATGCCGGCGCTTGAGGAGGCGGTGCTAAGGATGGCTGAGAGCGCGCAGGCGAGGACCAGGATAATCCCGGCGCGGTTGGTCAGCGGCGAAAGGGCCCTGCAGTCCACGCCGCTGCCACCGTTTCGGCAGTCCTCTTCCGGAACGTCACCTTCATTCCCGCCCGGAAACAGTCTTTGATGGATTCCCTCATCAGTATTGACCTTCCACCATGGGGGAAGGTCAATACTGGCCTTACGAGCGTGACAGGAAATCGCCCGCTCCGGCCCCTGCGGCGGAGCGTTGAAAGGAAGCACCATGTCAACTACTTCCAAGGGCCGGAGCAGCCGGACAGGGCTGGCCGTCGGCGGCTTTGTGCTGCTACATGTGCTGTGCTGCGGGCTGCCGCTGCTGATCGCAGCCGGAGCTTTGGGTACGGCCGGCTCATTCCTAGGCAATCCGTGGATCATCCTTGCCGCTGTGGCATTGGCTGCGGCCGTACTGCTTTGGGCGCTCCGGCGCCGCCGGCCGAACACGTCGGGTGATAAGGAAAACTGCTGCGCTCCCGTCGCCTCATCCGGCGAGGATCGCAATGCAGGAAGGACCACACAGCCCACCGGCGGCCGGTGATCGATAGTCATCCTGAGCGGAAGGCCTGGGACACGGCAGCACTCCCGCACTAATCCGACTCCGAAGAATGACGCGCATTCTTGCTCCCCGGTAAGTTCTCCAAAACTCGCGCGCGAATTGCGCGTGACAAGTACGGCTACCCGGTGCAGCCTCGTAGGTGCCTAGCAAGGGTTCCCCGTCCAACGCAGTGTCTTGAAACCCTTTCGCCTCAAAACTAGGCCTACAAGACATCGAAACCGCCAAATTGAGCTGTGAAAAAACCGCCATTCTGAACTAACAGTCACACGCTAGCCGCTAGTAGTGAGCGTCGCGGTCCAGCGCGCCAACGCCTGGGCGAAAATCTCGGGCTGGTCGATATGCGCGTTGTGTCCGGCACGGTCCAGTTCGAGGAAGGAAGCGTTGGGGTAGCGGACCAGCAGCGCCTTGGCGTCCTCGAACCCGACGATATGGTCTTGCCTTCCACAGGCGATGAGCACCGGAATCTGCGAAATCCGCTCGCGGTCCACCGGCAACGTCTCCAGGAAGTAGCGGGTGGACAGATGCGCCATGGCGCGCAGGTCAGCGGCGAGCACTCCGGGCAGCACATGGCGCTCGAATTGTTCCCAGTTCGCGCGGGTCTGGATCACCGACATCTGCGCGTAGTGCCCGGCATTGACCGGACCCAGCTCCTCGAGCAGCAGTTCGTCTTCGTGCACCACGCTGCGCGCCGGCACCGTGCGTTCCTCGGCCGCCGGTCGGGTCACCGGCGCCAGCAGCACCATTCCGCGCACCTGGGATTCGAAGCGGTCTGCCATCTCCTGGGCGAGCAGGCCGCCGAGCGAATTGCCGATCAGCGCGAACGGGCGTGCCCCCAAGTGGCTTTGCAACAGCTTCTGGAGCCAGGCGGCGAATTCGGGCAGGCCGGCGCGGCCCGCCAAGGCTGGAGTCCCACCGAATCCGGGCAGGTCGATGTAGATGCGCTGCAGGGTGCCGGCAGTTTCCAACTGCTCATCGAGGGCGAAGAGGATCCGGTGGTCCACCCCGTTGCCGTGCACCAGGACCACCGGAAATCCGGTGCCGTAGACCGCGGCGATGCCCTCGGGCAGGGGTTGAGACGGCTGTTGCTCTCTCACGATGTTTCCTTGCGTTGGGTGGTTCTCGCCAATGGAGACGAGACTAATCGCTCGTGTCGCGCCGGGCAATGAACACGAACTGCCGCCCGGGCCTATCCGGGGCCTCCTGCACCGTCTCCACCGAGAATCCCGCGGCTTCCACCGTGCGCGTCAGCTCTTGGCGAGTGCGGTAGCGAAGTGTGGAATGCGAGACCAGTTCGGTGCCTTCCTGCTCGAAGCGAAAGGTCTCACGGAAGCTGAGCAACTCATCGGCGTAGTCCAGCACTTCGATCCAGGTGCTGACCGGCCCCAGCCGATCGATCAGGGTCGTTTCGCGGGTCAATTCCGGCGTCCAATTCAGCCAGGCACGCGCTTCGGGCCGCCGTGCCTCGAAAATCAGCCGCCCGCCAGGTTTCAGCAATTGCGCGATGCGCTCCAGGGTCTGCTGCCACTGGACATCGCCGGTGAAGACCATCGCGACGTTTGCGGTCATCACCGCCGCGTCGAAATTTCCTGCCGGCACATCATCCACCGTCCCATGCACCCATTGCACCAGCGGCGCCTGGGGCTTGGCTCCGGCCACCGCCAAGCTGCCGCCCGCAGGATCGACCCCGGTGACCTGCAGTCCGCGCGCGGCCAGTTGGCAGGCGAAGGTTCCGGTCCCGCAGCCCACGTCCAAGATCTTGCGCGCACCCAACGAGTCGATGATCTGCGCATAGGGCTCCAGATCGCTGCGGTCGGCATCAAGCGGGTCATAGAGCTCGGCGAGGCGCGCATCGGCGAAGCAAGCGTCGGCTTCAAGCTCCTGGCTCATAGGTCATTTCCCGCCGCGGGCAGGACACAGAATTCGTTGCCCGAGGGGTCCTGATAGACGCGCCAGGGCAGTTCGCCCCAATTCGGATGCAATTCCGTGCCCCCGCGGCGCACGATCTCTCGGGCGAGCGCCTCGGCATCATCGGCGGCTTCCAAACGCACGTCCAGGTGCAGTCGATTCTTTTCCGGTCCCTTGGCCAGAGGTTCGGGGCATATTTCCAGCACCGGCCCCCGATAGCTTGGATGGCGCAGCGTTCCGGGCCGGCCAAGCGCGGTCTGCTCCCAGCCGGTGAGCCAGGACCAGAAGGCGGCATCGCGACGCACATCGGAGGAATCCAGGGGCAGCGCGGCGATAGGTCCGGTATTGCTATAACTTGCGCGGCCTTCCATGACGCAGAAGGCGTTGTCTTCAGGATCGCCCAGCACCACCCAAGGGACATCCTGCTGCCCGATATCCTTGGGACTCGCGCCCAAGGCGAGCGCGTGGGCGATCACCTGTTCTTGCTCCTGGCCACCGAGCAGGTCCAGATGCAGCCGGACCGGATCCCGCGGAGCTTCGGGAACACGTTGAAAGCACAGATCGAGGGTCGGCCCGTCGGGGATGTGCAGGCGCGTTTCGAATCCGCTGGCATCCTCGTCCAGAAATTCGCAGCCCAGCAGCTCCTGCCAGAATCGACCGAGACGCTGCGGATCCACCGAGTCAAAAACGATGTTTTCCAGGTACATGCGCCCAGCCTACCGTGCGAGCAGTCGCTGGATCGTGCGCCCCGATACCCACCGCGGGACCTGCTCCTGGTAGCGGCGATAGCGCTGGCCGAAGGCCCTTTCGAGCGCTGCTTCCTCGGCGGGAATCTGCACCCTGTCCAGCAGCAGCACAACTCCCGCGGCCGGAAGCAACGCCAGCGCGCTGCGCCGCCACAGGGCGTGCGCTACGAGCAACACCGCCAGGCTCAGATACATCGGATTGCGAGTCAAGGTGTTCGCCGAGTCCGTCACCAGATCGTTCATCGAGTCCAAGGCCATCGGGTTGATGGTCGTTTGCCGGCGGCGGAAGGCCCGGAGGCTGGAGATATCCAGCGCCAAGCAGACCGGCAACAGCAATCCCGCGAATACTCGTGAGCGCGGCGAGCTGTGGCGATGGCGCGACAGGAGCGCCTGCAGCGCACCGGCGCCCAGCGCTAATACCGGCGGTGGAATGCGCAGCATCGACATGGCTCCTCTAATTCGCGGCTCCGTCTAATGCTTCGATGCTACGCTCCCGGCTAGAATTTCGCGCCCCTGCCCATCTCGTGAACAGGCACAAGCAAAGGTAGGATCGGCATAACCGGTCGGCCCAATATTTTCCAGGAGCATGCATGTCCTATCTAGTCGATTTCAAAGAGGTGAGCACCGCGGGTCTGGAAAGCTCACCGGTGGCCGATGCCCTCGCCGGATTGCGCGCCAATGAGGCCCGGTACCTGAAGAATAAGTTCGACCACGACCTCATGCTCAGTGCCGCCCAAGACGTCCCCGAAATTGTCGACTGGGTGCACCGCATCCTCGCCGACGAACGCGACCTGCAGATCGCATCCCCGGTGCTGCAGGCGAGCCTCTTCGAAGCCGATGGCGCCAAACGCGCCTACCTCTTCTACGAATCCGGTCTCTCGATCAATGTGCTCTACTCCCTGGCACCCGGCGCGAAGCGTGCGGTGGGATTCAAGCTCTCCGAGGGGATGGACGTGCCCGAGGAACTTGCCCAGCGCTTCAAATTCGCCCGGCAGAAGTCGAAACTTGCCGGAACCATCCGCGGATCCTACTTCGTGATCAAGGGCGAATACTAGCGGTCCGGCGGAGCTCCCTAGCCAGCTATCGGAATCGGCTCTAGGCTAAGAGCCACCGGGCCACGCTTCGGACCCAGAAGCGGCTCAACTCACCGCACCGACGAGGATATGAGCATGTCGAGTTCCAGCACCCCGACCTCCGATTCCACCGCATCTGGTTCGCCGCCGCGGATCCCGCGGCGGATCTTCGCTTGGGATCCCGGCCGCGACACCGTCATTGCCTTGGGCACGCTGCTGGCGTTCTGGGCCTGCTATTGGGCCGGCAGCGCGTTCGGCGGCGGGTTCTTGATTGTCGGCATCCTGCTTTTCGGCACACTCATTCCGGCGCTTACCGTGCTCAGGCAGCGTCGGGAAGGCTGGGCCGGGCTCGGCATCACCCGCAGATTCCTTCTCCGCTCCCTGATCATCGCCGCGCTCCTCGGGGCCGGCTCCGCCTACCAGCTCATCACCACTGCCGCCGCGCAGCAGGTCGAGCTCCTCCCCCACCTGCTAGCCAACCTGTTGGTGTTTTGGGAGCCCTTCTTCGTCTTCGGCTGGCTCTATCTACGCTGGGAACGCGCCTTCGGCTGGCTGCCGGCCATCGCGCTCACCGGCCTCGGTTTTGCCCTGCAGCATGTGGGATCGGTTCCGCTGCCGGTGGCGCTGAGCTTCGGATTGTTCGCCCTCGCCTTCGCCATCGTCTTCGCCTGCGTGCGTAACCTCGCGATCCTCTGGCCGCTGTTCTACCCCGTGGCCAGCGGCATCGGCACCCTGCAGTCGGGCTTGGCAATGGGTTGGGACAGCGTCGGCTCCGGCGCGTTCCTGCTAGCCGCGCAGGCAGTGATCCTCTTTTTCGTCGTCCGCGGCCTCCGCACAAAACTGACCTTCTAAATCCCAAGGAACCCACCATGGAGCAATCCTCAGCGTTGGAAATCGTCAAGAACTATCATCGGGCCTGGACTTCGGGCGATGTCGAGCTGGCGATGAGCTATGTCGCCGATGCCATCACCTGCCGGGCGCCGGGCCTCGATCTGGAGGGCAAACAGGCCTACCGGCAGTTCATCGCCGGGTTCGCGCCGCTGCTGACCGGTACCGCGCAGATCGCCGAATTCGCCGAGGGCAACCGCGTGGCGCTGTTCTACTACCCGCAGACCGCCAGCACCTCCTCCGCCGTGGCCGGCGAATGCTTTACCGTCTCCGACGGCCAGATCAGCGACAGCGTGCTGGTCTTTGACCGGATGTCCTATGCTCCGCCCGAGCCCCGCTAAGCGAGGGCAGAGATGATGCACACGGCCCAGCAGCTGCTCATCGAGCGCATTCGCGAGAAATTAGCCGGCGAGCCGGTCCTGCGCGAGGTATCGATGTTCGGCGGCCACTCATTTATGGTCAACGAGAAACTACTGGTCGGCGCGCTCAAGGAAGGGGCGTTATTGGTTCATGTTGCCCCGGCGAACCACACCGAGCTCTTGCTGAGCCCCGGAGCCGGCCAGGCGGAAATGGGCACCGGACGGAGCATGGGGCCGGGCTGGATCCAGGTGGACGCCGCGAGCCTCGAGAAGGACGAGGCTTTGGCTTCGTGGCTGGGCACAGCCCTGGAATTCAACCGTGCGCTGACCGGTGGCGGCCGCTGAACCCGACGTTGGACTACTCTTGCGGTACGCTGCCCACCTGCTTGGCGGGCACTCCCACGACGATGGCCCCGGCCGGCACGTCCTTGGTCACCACCGCCCCGGCACCGACCACCGCGCCATCGCCGATGCGCACCCCGGGGAGCACCGTCACATTCGCGCCAAGCCAGACGCCGGCGCCAAGCACCACTCGCGCCGGGTGCATATCCGCGCGCCGGCTGGGCACGATGTCATGGTTCAACGTGGTGATCACCGCGTTATGCCCGATCAGCGAGCCCTCGCCGATCTCGATCCCGCCCTGGTCTTGGAATCTGGCGCCGCTGTTGACGAACACGTTCTCGCCGAAGTGGATATTCTTGCCGAAGTCGGCCGTAAATGGCGGGAACAGCTGGACGGATTCTGGCACCTCTCTCCCGGTCAGCTCGCCGAGCAGCGCACGGACCGCCGCGGGCGAGTGGTAGCTTCCGTTCAGCTGAGCGGCGATGCGCAACGCCTCCTGGCTCGCGGCGTGCATCGCCTGGTGATGCCCGGAACCTCCGGTGATGCTCTGGCCCGCGTTCAGGGCGGTTAATAGTTCCTCGAGTCCTGCGATGTTGCTCATGGTCTTACGCTAGCGCACCGCGCATGGACTTCGGCCACAATTTCCCTGCAAGCAATCTATGCTGGGTTGACCCCTTCGCCGTCAGGAGCCGCCCGTGTTGATCACCGATCCGAACGCACCGATTCCCGTTCAGTTGCGCAACGCGGAGTTCTTGCTGCGTCCGCTCACCGCCGAGGACGCCGCATTGGACTACGCGGCGGTGATGGAAACCCGCGAGTCCTTGCGGCTCTGGGAGCAGGACCCGTGGCCGGCCGATGACTTCAGCGTGGCGGAGAACCGCGAGGACCTCATCGAGCATGAGCGCTTCCACAAGGAGCATCGCGCCTTTACCTACACGATGCTCGATCCCAGCGAAACCGAGTGCCTGGGCTGCGTGTACGTCTACCCGCCCGGCGCCAAATTCCTGGCCAAATCAACTGTGAGCGCGGTGGGCCCCGGCGCCTGGGCGGAGCTGGAGGCGGCCATCTATTTCTGGGTTCGTGAATCGCGGCTGGAATCCGGGCTCGATGAACGCCTCTTGGCTGCGCTGCGCCAATGGTTCGCCGAGCAATGGCAGCTGCGCGACACCGTGTATGTCATCAGCGAGCCCTACGCGCATCAGCTGCAATTGATCGAGCGCAGCGACCTGGAACTGCGGTTCAGGGTGCGCGAGCCCGGGAAATCCGCGCCCTACCTCGCCTTCGGCTAGAGCCCTGCGCCGCCTTTGCGAAGGAGGAGGGTACCGGAGAGCTCGGTGATGCGTATGCGTATTTCGCAAGTGTTAAGCGGGGTTGAGATTCGTGCTTGTTTTTGGAATGGTGGCACCCACGTGCCCTGATCTTGGCATGTCCGCAACCGGAAGGAGAGCCTCGTGCTCACACTGACCGACCAGGCAGATACGATCGTTACCGCGATCGTCACCAACCAGTCCGAGGCAGCCGATGCCGGACTCCGAATCCATCAGTCCGAAGGTGCCGGAGCGCCGAACGAAGCAGCCTTCGCGGTGCAGATCGTTCCCGCACCGGAACCAGCCGACGTGGTAGTTCGCGGCGAAGGAAGCCCGGTTTACCTCGACGAGCTGATCACCGATGAGCTCGACGACAAGGTGCTCGACGCGGCCGTTGACGAGCAAGGCGCCGTCAGCTTCCAGATCCTCCCTAAAAGCTAACCTCGGTTCGCTCCTTAAGCTTCCCGCGAGGGTCGCCCAGCCGGGCGGCCCTCGCAGGCTTTGTGGGCATCAGCCCAGCGCTTCATCCGAATTCCCCGGTCGCAGAATTCGCAGATCCCGCAGATGCGGGAAACAATGGCATTATGCCTTTCGCCGATCAACTCATCGGTGCCGATGTCGCCGAACAGCTCGCCCATGAGATCCAGGCCGTCGTCCCGGAGCACCCCTTGCAATTCCTGCCGGCAGCCAGTGCCGCTCTGGCCGAGCTGAGCCTGCGCGAACGCGCCGATGCCCTGCGCGATGCCCTGCTGGCGGAATTCCCCGATGACTACGCGCGGCTGGCAACGGTCATTCGAGAAGCCAGCGAGCGTTCCGCGACCTTCACCGGTTGGATGATCTGGCCGGTGACCAGCGCGGTGGCGACTCGTGCGGTACGGGAGAATACCTCCGCGGCATTCAACGACGCTATGGCCCTGCTGGCCGCGCTCACAGGGAGATTGACCGCGGAGTTCGCCATTCGGACGCTGCTCATCCATGACCTGGACAAGGCCCTGGAGATCGCCGAAGAGTGGACCCGGTCCCCCGACGAGCACGTGCGCCGGCTGGCCAGCGAGGGCACCCGCCCCTATCTGCCCTGGGCGGTTCGCGTTCCGCAGCTCACCGCGACGCCCGGCCGCACCATCCCCATCCTCGATGCGCTGTACCGCGATGAAAGCCAGTATGTGCGTCGTTCCGTGGCGAACCACCTGAACGACCTGAGCCGCGATGCTCCGCAGCTGGTCACGCAGACCGCTCGCCGCTGGCTGCAAGCTCCCGAGAAAACCACACTGCCGCTGGTGAAGCACGGACTGCGTACCTTGATCAAGCGCGGAGATCCCCAGGCCCTGGCGGTCCTCGGCTTTGCTCCGGCGACGTTGGAGATCGACGGCCCGCGGCTCGGCCAGCAACAAGTTCCATGGGGTGGAAGCGTGGAATTCACCGCGGCCATCCGCAATGCCGGCGCCGAGCCGAGCGCGCTGGCCATCGACTACCTCGTCCACCATCTCAAGGCCAACGGGTCCACCAGCGCCAAGGTCTTCAAACTTGCCACGCGCACCTTGGCACCGGGCGAAAGCCTGGACATCGGCCGTTCCCATTCATTCCGGGCGATCACCACCCGCCGGTATTATCCCGGGCTTCATGGGATCGCATTGCAGATCAATGGGGTTCCCA
Organism: Glutamicibacter sp. AOP12-B1-11; assembly: GCF_052379245.1. Lineage (NCBI taxonomy): Bacteria > Bacillati > Actinomycetota > Actinomycetes > Micrococcales > Micrococcaceae > Glutamicibacter > Glutamicibacter sp. AOP12-B1-11. The sequence continues at coordinate 27,399 of NZ_JBQSYL010000035.1, forward strand.
CGCACACCGTGCACTTTGAGCTGCTCGCCGAGCCTCCGGGCTGACATAGCGCGGCGAGCGGGGCACAATGTGGAATATGGATTCCAAAGAGATGCTCATCCAGCTGGCTACGCGGCCGCTGTCGGCCGCCCGAAATCTTCCACCGCTCGGCGCCGCGCAGCTCAACGCGCATCCTGCGGGACACCCGAATTCAATTGCCTGGCTGCTGTGGCATAGCGCCCGGGAACTCGATGTGCAATTAGCCGAGCTCAACGACCGGCGCCAGGTCTGGGAAGACTTCGGCGAGCGGTTTGAGCTCGGCGAGATCGGGATGGGCTTCGGCTACGGGCACAGCCCAGAGCAGGCGAGGAGCATTGTCGTCGAGGACCAGCAGCTGCTGCTCGACTACCTCGAGGCAACGCTCGCCGCGCTGAGCGGGTACGTCCGAACCTTGGGCGAAGCGCAGCTCGATGAGATCGTCGACCGCGCGTGGGAGCCGCCGGTGACCCGCGGGGTTCGGCTGCTCTCCATGCTCGACGATGCAATCCAGCATGTCGGACAGGCCGCCTACGCGGCCGGAACCCTGGCCTGATCGCTGAAGCCACGTCTGAGGCTGGCCGCTCCCCCAGGGGATCGGTCATCCTCGATCGGGAAGTTAGCCGTCCCGATCGAGGACTGCGCTCCAGCGCAAATTACCTTTCGCGACGGGCTACTTGACCCATTTGGCCAGTTCCGCCGCGGAAAGTTCTGCCAACCATATTTGCCATAGCGGGCCGAAGGTCACGCGGCGAACTCCGAGCGAGCCGAGCTCCGCGAGGTTCCCTGCGCCGTGGGCTTTGACCGGATGAGCGGTGACGTTGACCGGGATCTGCACCGCGTCGACAAAGCGCCGGACCTGTTCGGCGGTGCTCAGCCCCACGGGGTAGACCGCACGCGCGCCGGCCTGCTCCATCAGCTTCATCCGGGCGATCGCTTCTTCGGCGGGGTCCGCGAAGACGTCGGTGCCGAATTTCAACGCGTCGGTGCGCCCATTGATAACAAAGGAAACACCCGCCTCATCGGCGCTCTGGCGCGCGGCGGCGATGTAATCGGCATGTTCCTGGCGTTCCCGCACGCGCTTTGACTCGGAGTGCACCACATCCTCGATGTTTGCACCGGCGGCGCCAGCATCGAGAAGCCGCCCGATTAGTTCCGCTGGTTCCAGTCCGTAGCCGGATTCAACATCGACGCTGACCGGGATGTTGACCGAATCCATAATGACTTGGATGTGGCGCAGATAATCCTTGAAGTCCATCTTTTCGCCATCTGCGCTGCCCGTGGCATCCGCTACGGGGTGGCTTCCGATGGTGAGACCTTCAAATCCCGCACTGACCGCAACATTGGCGCTCCAGGTATCCCAAACCGTGGGAAGAACCAAAGTACGGCCGGAATCGTGCAGGTCGGTGAGCTTCTGGGCGAGCTGTGTGACATCAGACATGTGGGTTCTCCTTGGAGTCGCTGAACAAGGCTCAGCGTACCAGTGACCGTATCCGCACTCTAGGGTGGCTTCCAATCAGTGTTTTAATCCCCGCGAAGCCTCCCGAGCTCTTGTAATTTTCTCCACAGTAGGCAATCGTTCAACGTAGGAGAAAAGGAGAAAACGGTGGCGATGCGCTCGGGACGTAAGCATGATTGGGCAACGATCCCCAACGCCATCACGGTGCTCCGCTTCCTGCTGGTCATACCCATCTGCGGCTACCTGATCTCCGATACGCGGCCGGTGCTCACCGCCATCTTGCTGCTGGCCTTCGGCCTGAGCGATTGGATCGACGGTTTCATCGCACGCAAGTTCGGCCAGGTTTCCCGGCTCGGCATTCTGCTCGATCCCATCGCCGATCGCCTGGGCATCGTTGCCATCGCCATCGCCTTTGTGCTGAACGGATCGGTTCCGCTGTGGATCGGGTTGGCCATCTTCATCACCGATCTGACCTTGCTGTGCACCTACTTCTTCTTGCGCCTGTCTTCCCCGCCGGAATCAACATGGCTTGGAAAGATCAGAACAGGGATCATGATGCTGGGCTTGGCCTGTGTTGCGCTGGGGCGCATCGATCAGCTTTCGGTGCTCTTCACCCCGGGTGTCTACATTCTCGCCGCTGGCGCCCTGCTGCATCTGTTCGTCGGTTTCGGCTACCTGCGGATCATGCGAAACGTCGCCAAGGAACAGCGCAAGGCACCCTAGCTCCCGCCGCATTGAGGCAGAATAGTCAGATGGGTTCCCTTAATCGACGCGCACCAAAATCGAATCAGCAAACGTCAAAGCGCGCCAAGGGTGCTTCGCCGCTGATCTGGATTCCGGTGCTCCGGACGATGTTCTACAAGGCGATCTTCGTCGCGGTCATGGGGACCATCTTGGTGTTGCTGTCCGCCACCGGGCTCCTGACCACAAACCACATCGATGAAGTCCAGCGAGATGGCGCATGGTCCGGCATCGCCGTCGCCATGTGCGCATTGCTCTTCACCTTCCTGGGCGTAGACTCCAAGCGCCAGGATTCGGGATTGCCCGCCAAAGGCCTGCCTCAGTTCTTAATGCTCTCCGCGCTGGTTGCAGTCCTGCTGATGCTGATCTTCATGATCAGCTGGCCCATAGCCGTTGACCAAAATATCTACGGCACAACCGTTGCCGCTTGGTACATCTCTGAGCCGCTGGCATTTGGGCTGTCGGCGCTGTTTGTCATCGCCTCGTTCTACTGGTCGTCATTGGCCCTCCTGGGAATGACGGCCAGCAAAATGCCGAGCAAGCTCCTCGGTTACGTATTCCTGTTTGCCGTCGCCGGTATCGGCATGTGGCTTGGCTCCGGGTTGTTCATGTCCCCGCCTGCCGAGGCGAATCTGGCCCTGTGGATCGTGCTCGCGGCGCTCGGCATCGCATTGCATTGCATTGCAACCGATCGTGGGCTTCTGCACCGGGCGGCGGATTCAACGGCAGCTAGCCTCGAAGTAGCGGCCGTCGCCGACCGGTTGCAGCTCCGCACCCGGATGTGGTGGCCCGTGCCATGAGCTGCCTTGGGGCTATTCCCGTTGCGGCCGAATTCCGCGCAGGGTGGGGCCCCGCCCGGCGGCGACAGCAATTGCGGCCACCAGCTGGACCCCGGCTGATAGCGAGGCACCAAGAATCCACCACGATCCGGTATCCGAGAGCACCGACCACACTACTATTGCCAGGCCGGCCAAGAACCCGCCGAGGACGAGACCGGGAACCGGCCACAGCGCTCGGGCCCGGATGAGCGGCACGAGGAAAAGGACCCAGCCGAGCAGCAGCATCGCGATACCGAGCAGATCCCACGGCGAAGGCCCATGCCCCTGGCTCAGCCGGAAAACCGCACCACCATTGTCGGGTACCGCCACGATGCCGATCCCGACCAGCGAGAAGATCAACCACAGCATCAGGCCGCGAAGCACGGCTCGCCGAATGCTCATCTTCCCAGATTAGCAATCGGGAAGCTTTTGGCTCGGTCAGTGGTCACTGCACTCATCGTTGCACGCCTCTGTCTCCCGTTCCCCGGTGAGCACGGCCAGCGGGGCGGCACAGCAGGCATCGCCCTTCCACGCTTCGACTCCTTCGCGGACGGCAAAAACGGCGATCACGAGTGCGGCGACCGAGTCGGCCCAAGCCCACCCAAGCAGGCTGTTGAGCAGCAGGCCGGCGAGCAGGGCGGCGCTCAGGTAGGCGCAGATGAGGGTCTGCTTGGAATCTGCGACCGCGGAGGCGGACCCGAGCTCGCGGCCCGTGCGGCGTTCGAACCAGCTGAACAGCGGCATGACGCTGAGGCTCAACCCGGCGATCGCGATACCCACCGGGGAGTGTTCCGGCTCGCGCAGCCCGGAGAGCGAAAGCACGGCATCCACCGATACGTAGGCAGCCAAAGCGAAGAACGAGACCGCGATGACCCGCAGCGCGGTCTTCTCCCGGCGTCCGGGGTCGGGCGCGGCGAACTGCCAAGCCACCGCCGCGGCAGAAAGGACTTCGACGATCGAGTCCAGTCCGAAGCCGATCAGCGCCGCCGAAGAGGCGGCCGAACCGGCGATCAGCGCGATCACGGCCTCGATCACGTTCCAGGAGATCGTGATTGCCACGACGATCTTGATCCGCCGCCGCAGCACGTCCCTCCGTGCCAGCGTAAGCTCCGCGGCCATCACTGCACGGCACCCTTTGCGCAGCAGCCCGGGACCGCGCAGTCCGGATCCAGGCACGTCGCGCTTTCGTCCACGGCCAAGGTCACGTCCACGAGCGCGGTGAGCGCCGCGGCGAGGTGCGGGTCGGCGATCTCGTAGCGGGTTTGCCGGCCCGCGGGTTCGGCGACCACGATCCCGCAGTCGCGCAGGCAGGCCAGGTGATTCGAGACGTTCGAGCGGGTCAATTCCAGTTCCCGCGAGAGCACCGCCGGGTAGCTCGCCCCACCGAGCAGGGTCATCAAGATGCGGGAGCGGGTCGGATCGGCCATGGCCCGGCCGAGCCGGTTCATGACATCCAGGCGAGAAGCAATAGTCAGCATACAATGACTATACAGCGCATACTGACCTATATGTCAGGGGCTCCAGATCAAGTGCCCGATCCCTTTGACATCGCCATGTGCCGCTCAACCGGCCCACTCGCTGCGCAACAAGCCATACACCCAGGAGTCGGATACCACGCCATCGACGATGCAGTCCTCGCGCAAGGTGCCTTCCAAGCGGAAGCCCAGTTTTTCGAGCACCCGAGCCGATGCGGCATTGCGGGTATCGACCTCGGATTGGATGCGATTGAGGTCGAAGGCGCCGAACGCCCAGCGCAGCAGGGCGTGCGCCGCTTCCGTCGCATAGCCGTTGCCCCAGGCGGCCTGGTTGAGGCAATATCCCAGAGAAGCGCTTCGAAATGCCGGATTCCAGCTGTTCAGCGTGCACCAGCCGATGAAAGCCTGGTCGGAGCGGCGTTCAATGGCCACGCGGGCACCGCTGCCTTCCTCCGCCATTTTCCTGCACCCCACCATGAATCGGGCGATCGACGCCCGGTCATCCCAGGGCGGCGAGTCCCAATAACGCAGCACCTGGACATCGCTTTGCAAGGCGAAAAGGTCCTCCGCGTCGGCATCCGTGAAGGGACGCAAGCGCAGGCGTTCGGTCTCCATGGTCGGGGTCGGCAGAATCATGAAATCATTCTGGCACAATCTCGAGAATCTCAACCCGGAGCCTGAGGTTGAAGTCGTGGATCGGCCCGGCTCGATTCGAATGCCTCCGCGAGGCCCGGACCGTGGGGATTCAGGCGCTTGCAGAACCATGCAGACCGTCCAGAAAGGCCTTGGCCGCCGGCGAGAGGTTGAACCCGCTCCACGCCAGGTACTCGATGCGCGTGGGCCCGTCGCTGATCGGGATGGCGCGGAAGTCGCCGCTGTCGGGGATCACCGCCGGGGACAGGAGCGCGATGGCGAGGTTGCTGCGCACCAGGCCCAGCATGAGGTCGGTGCTCATCGCCTCGAACGCGACCTCACGACGGATCCCGGCCGCCGCGAAGGCAAGATCCGAGGGGGCTCGTCCGGTTGTGCCTACGGGGAAGTCCACAAACGTCTCCTCGGCCAGCTCCACCAGCCGCAGTTCTCCCCGGCCGGCGAGCGCATGCTGCGCGGATACGACGGCGACGAGCCGTTCACGCGCCAGCACGCTGGCGTCCACCCCGCCGTGCGGTATCGCCCCGGGGAGCCCCAGCACGGCCACATCCATGCTTCCGTCGGCGATGGCTGCGATGAATTCGTCGCTGCCTCCGCCGCGCAGCCTGATCCCCACCGCTGGATGTGCACGGTGGAAAGCTCCAAGCACCGCGGGAATGTCGAGCGCAGTCACCGTCGGAATCACCCCGATGGTCAGCGTGCCGCGGATCTCGCCGGTCGCGGCGGCGGCAGCCGAGACCGCGCGTTCGGCCGCGTCGAGGCTCAGCCTGGCGGAGACGAGGAACGCTTCGCCGGCGGCAGTGACTTCGACGCGGCGGCTGGTGCGGGCAAATAGGCTGAGACCCAGTTCGCGTTCCAGGGCCTTGATCTGGTGGCTGAGCGCGGACTGCACCACGTGGCAGCGCGCGGCGGCGCGGGTGAAGCTGCGTTCCTCGGCGACCGCGACCGCATAGCGCATCTGCTGAAGTTCCATGCATTCATGATTGCAGTTCATCGATGGCATGACAACAATGTGTTGGACTCATGATTCGGTGCGGCAGAAGATGAATATATGAACACAACGACGATCCCGCTGCCAGTTCCCGGCACCCTGCTGACCTCGCGCATCGGCTGGACGCTGCTGACGGCGATCGCCCCGGCCGTATGGGGCACGACCTACATCGTCACGACGCACTTGCTGCCCGAGGGGCATCCCTTCTTCGCGGCGCTGATGCGCTCACTGCCCGCCGGGTTGCTCGCCCTGCTGATCGCCCGGCGGCTGCCGCGCGGGTCCTGGTGGTGGAAGTCCCTGGTTCTCGGCACGCTGAACATGGGCGCGTTCTTTCCACTCTTGTTCCTCGCCGCCCAGCGCCTGCCCGGCGGCATCGCCGCCACCTTGGGTGCGTCGCAGCCGATCGTGGTGGCGCTGCTCGCCGTGGCAATCCTGCACGAAAAGCTCTCCGCATGGCGGGTCATCTGGGGCCTCGGCGGCATGGCCGGGGTCGGCCTCGTGGTGCTCGGTCCCGACGCGGGCCTTGATCCCCTCGGCATCCTCGCGGGCCTAGCCGGGGCCGCCTCGATGGGCACCGGCGTCGTGCTCACGAAGAAATGGGGCAGGCCCGAGGGCGTCTCGGCGATCGGACTCGCCGGCTGGCAGCTCACCGCCGCCGGACTGCTGCTGCTCATCCCGGCCATGCTCTTCGACGGAATCCCGCCGGGCATCGATGGCCCGGCGGTCGCCGGATACCTGTGGCTGAGCCTGATCGGCGCGCTGTTGACCTACGGACTATGGTTCTCCGGCATCCGCCGGCTGCCGGTGACCGCGACCGCACTGCTCGGGCTGCTTTCCCCGCTGGTAGCCGCAACCCTCGGCGCGGCCATCGCCGCCGAGGTCCTCACCCCAGGCCAACTTTTCGGCTTCGCCGTCGCGCTCATCGCCATGGTCGCCGGTCAACTGGGCCCAACGAAGAAGAAAGCACGGTTCCCCGCATGAACATTGCAGTTCTCGGCGCCACCGGCATGGCCGGCAAAGCCATCGCCGCAGAAGCCCTCGACCGCGGACACCACGTCATCGCGCTCTCCCGAGGGCACCACGCCGCACCTCGCCACGACCGGCTGAGCACACTGGCCGTTGATGCAGCCGACACCGCAGCGTTGCACCCGGTGCTCGCCAAGGCCGACGCGGCGGTGCTCGCCATCCGGCTCGGCCCGGGCGAAGAGTCCCGATTGGCGCCGCTCACCCGAGGCGTTTTGGACGCCGCCGAGCAGCACGGCACTCGGGTGCTGATCGTCGGCGGCGCGGCACCGCTGCGCTCCCCGACGGATCCCGGCCGGCTCTTGATCGAAGACCCCGACTACGTGCCCGCTGCGTGGAAGCACGTCGCGCAGGCCAGCCTCGACCAGTTCAAAACCTGCCAGCGGCACCCCTACAGCGGATGGATCTATCTGAGCCCGCCGGCGATTCTCGAACCCGGCGAGCGCACGGGCGGTTATCGGCGCGGGCGGGGCACACTGCTCACCGATGCGCATGGCATCTCGCGGATCACCGCGGCCGACCTAGCCATCTCCGTGCTCGACGAACTCGAGAGCCCCGGCGGCGGCCAGCATTTCACCGTCGCGCAAGCCGCCTCCTGCTGATCCACTCTCCCGGGCAGCCCGGCGGAAATTCCGGAATGCGGCGCATCGGCACCATGTATAGTTTCAGGCATGTCGAGTCCCGAGTCAGACAAGTCGGGGACTGCCGGTCACCCCGCCAGTCCCCTGAACCGCTAAGCACCAGCGCCGCGCCCTGCGCGCACGCGTGCCTGACTTATCCGGGCCCCTGGCCGTGGTGACAAAAAGAACCCCTTTTTGACCTCTCACCTCGGAGTCCTCGATGCCTTTTGCTCTCTACCTGCTTGCCCTGGCCGTTTTTGTCATGGGCACCTCAGAATTCATGCTCGCGGGCCTGCTGCCCGCTATCGCCACCGAACTTGACGTGCCCCTCGGCACTGCCGGGCTGCTGACCTCCGCCTTTGCGCTCGGCATGGTCATCGGCGCGCCGGTGATGGCCGCTTTCGCCCGGCGTTGGCCGCCGCGGCTCACGCTGCTGCTCTGCCTTCTCCTCTTTGCCGCAAGCCACGTCATCGGAGCGATAACGGCCCTGTTCTCGATTCTGCTCATCGCCCGCGTGCTCGGCGCCCTCGCCAACGCCGGATTTCTCGCCGTCGCACTGAGCGCGGCCGGCACGCTCGTGCCGGAGAACCAGAAGGGGCGCGCGCTGTCGATCCTGCTCGCTGGAACCACGCTCGCAACCATCGCGGGCGTGCCCGCGGGGGCGCTGCTGGGCACGGCGATGGGCTGGCGCACCACATTCTGGGCGATCGCCGTCCTCTGCATTCCCGCAGCCATTGGCATCCTGCGCGGTCTCGGGCCAACTGCCGGGCAGCCCGCGGACGCTTCGGGCGCTCCGAGGCTGCGCGTGGAACTCGGCGAGCTAGCCACGCCGCGCCTGATTCTCGCCCTGGGACTCGGCGCCCTGGTCAACGGCGGCACCTTCGCCGCGTTCACCTTCCTGGCACCGGTAGTCACCGAACACGCGCAGCTGGCCGAAGGGTGGATACCCGTAGCCCTGGTGATCTTCGGCGGCGGGTCGTTCCTCGGCGTCACGCTCGCGGGGCGGCTCGCGGATCGGCATTCGGGGGCCGTGCTCGCCTTCGGCGGACCGCTGCTGCTTGCAGGCTGGGTTGCCTTGGCCTTGAGCGCATCCCATCCGGGCGCCCTGATAATCCTGCTGTTCGTGCAGGGAGCGCTGTCGTTCGGCGTGGGCAGCACCCTGATCACACAAGTGCTGTACGCGGCTTCGGGGGCGCCGACGATGGGTGGCTCGTACGCCACCGCGGCGCTGAACATCGG
>NZ_JBQSYL010000036.1:0-35504 GCF_052379245.1 Glutamicibacter sp. AOP12-B1-11
TCCGGCATCTGGAGCATCTCCCCTGAGGAGGCGCCCGAGCCCTTCGACCTGCCCATCGGGGAAGACGAAACCATCTACATCGTCTCCGGGCACATCCGCATCGAGGTCCAGGGCGGAGACATGCTCGAGCTCACCGCCGGATCCATGGCCTCCCTGTCCAAGGGCGCCATGACGCGCTGGACCATCCTCGAACCCACCATCGAATTCTTCGTCTACAGCTAAGGCACTGCCACCATGGAAACCACTGACGTCATCATCGTCGGCGCGGGCTTCGCCGGCCTGACCGCCGCCCGCGAACTGTCCCGCCGCGGATTCAAGACCACCATCCTGGAGGCCCGCGACCGCATCGCCGGGCGCACCCACCTCGAGGAGCATCTGGGCCGGAACCTGGAACTCGGCGGAACGTGGGTGCACTGGACCCAGCCCTACGTCTGGGCCGAAATGGGCCGCTACGGGATCGCCCCGGTCGCCGGCCCCGACTTCACCAAGGCCTATTGGAGCACCGAGGGCCAGCAACATACGGGGCATCCAGACGAGCTGATGGACTTGCTCGACGCCCCCAACCAAGCCCTACTAGCCGATGCTCGCAAGTATTTCCCCTTACCCTGGTCCCCGCTGGCCAACCCCGAGCTCGCCAGCATCGACGGCACCACGCTCTCGGAGGCCATCGACCGCCTGGACCTTCCGGAGAACCAACGCCAGCTGCTGCGCTCCTTCTGGACCTTAAACTTCAACGGCGCCCTAGACCAAGCCGCCTACACGCAGGCACTGCGCTGGTGTGCTGCGGCCAGCGGGTCCTGGCAACTTATGTTCGAAACCTGCGCAACCTTCAAGATCGAGGGAGGAACCCGGCGCCTGGCCGAGGCCATCCTGGCGGACTCTGACGCCGAGTTGCGGCTGAACCAGCCGGTGGCTTCCATCCATCAGGACGAGAACGGAGTCGTCGCCAGCACCATCGACGGACAGCAACTCACCGCCCGCCAACTCATCCTTGCCGTCCCCCTGGGCACCCTGAACGACATCGACATTCATCCTGAACTTTCAGCCATTAAACGCAAAGCCGCAAGCCGCAGCCATGCCGGCCGCGGCGCAAAGCTCTGGATCAAGGTCAAGGGACGGCAGGAACGCTTCGTTGCCATGGGCCCCGAAAACGCCGCCCTGAACTTCGCCCAAGCCGAGTACATCGATGCGGACACCACCACCTTGGTCTGCTTCGGACCCGACGCCGCAGCTGTCAACGTCACCGATACGTCCGCGGCCCAGCGCAGCCTCGATGCTCTCGTCCCCGGATTGGAGGTCTTGGAAGTTGCCGGCCATAACTGGGTCGACGACGAGCATGCACGCTGCACCTGGTCGATGCACTACACGGGATATCTCACCGATTCCCTAGCCGAGCTGCAGCGCTCCGAGGGCCGCATCCGCATCGCAGGCTCGGACCTGGCCAAGGGATGGGGAGGCTTCATCGACGGCGCCATCGAGTCCGGCATTGCGGCAGCCCGCGACGCCGCCCTTGAGCTCACCGATATGCCGCGCGTCAATTCAGCCCGTCCCATCTGATCCGTTGCACTTCGTCTAGGGATTGGCCTCAGGTCGTTGCTACAGATTCAGAGCTATTCATGAGCATCTGCTCGGTTGGATTCTTGGATTGAAAAATGGTTAATTGCTTCTTGTCGATGCAATGGAAACCTAGGTTGGGTAGATAATCTAGGACCGCTAATCGCAGCGATCATGGTCCACAGCGCAAGTGCGATTTCCACCAGCAGCAGCGATCCGCCGCTTAGAACCGAATTCAGCAGCACGTCACCAGCCTCCTTCCCAGTCCAATGGACAGGGCGGGGGCTGGTCTCTTCTGGCCCCAAAACGCAAGTCTGCTTGCGCCAAGATAGTGACTGCAGGCAAATCACTTTAACCTGCTTTCAGGCGCTTTCGGTGCTGGGTTCGTAGGCGCAGCTTAACCCTTACCCAGCCTCAAATCAGCACCCATATCTCCCTGGCGACTGTTCCCTGTCCGTCGGTTTCCCGGTCAATAGAATCGGTTACTGGTAAACTCGATAACGATGCCCTTTGGAACAGGGCAGTTTTGCCTCGACATGTGAACGCTTTTTATGCGCGACTGGTCGACTGGTTTAGAGCATTTTTTGTTGATTCGCGTAGCACGCTCGAACCCACAATCGGGATCCGGAGCATCGCGCGAAACTTGAATAAGGCTTAACAAGCCGGAGAGGTATGTTTGACTCAACGCGTCGCCATCATTGGAGCAGGACCCAGCGGCATCGCCCAGCTGCGGGCATTCGATTCTGCCAAGAAGTCAGGGCGTGAAATCCCCGAGATCACCTGCTTTGAGAAGCAAGATGATTGGGGTGGCCAGTGGAACTACAACTGGCGCACCGGCATCGACAAGTACGGCGAACCTGTACATTCGAGCATGTACCGCAACTTGTGGTCCAACGGCCCCAAGGAAGCCTTGGAATTCGCCGAATATACCTTCGACGAACATTTCGGCCGCCCCATTTCTTCCTACCCACCACGTGCCGTGCTGTGGGATTACATCAATGGCCGCGCAGAGAAGTCTGACGTCAAGAAATACGTCCGCTTTGCGACCGTAGTGCGCTGGGTCGATTACGACGAGAGCACCAAACTATTCACCGTCACCAGCGAAGACCTGAAGACCGGTCTGACGGAAAAGAACGATTTTGATCATGTCATTGTCGGCACCGGTCACTTTAGCTTCCCGAATGTTCCAGATTTCAAGGGAATCGAAAGTTTTCCCGGCGAGCTCATGCACGCCCATGACTTCCGTGGCGCCGAGCGCTTGGCAGGCAAAGACGTTCTGCTGATCGGCGCAAGCTACTCGGCCGAGGACATTGGTGTCCAGTCCTTCAAGATGGGTGCACGCTCGGTGACGTACAGCTACCGCACGGCCCCAATGGGATTCGATTGGCCAGAAGGCATTGAAGAGCTCCCCCTCATTGACCGCTTCGAAGGGTCCACTGCACATTTCAGCAATGGCGTATCCCGCAAATTTGATGCTGTTGTCTTGTGCACCGGGTATCTGCACCATTACCCCTTCTTGCCCTCCGACCTTGCCCTAAGTTCACCGAACAACGTCTACCCGGACACTCTGTACCGTGGTGTGGTTTCCGAGAACAATAGCCAGCTTTACTACCTAGGTGCCCAGGATCAATGGTTCACCTTCAACATGTTCGATGCGCAGGCTTGGTATGTCCGTGATCTGGTTTTGGGAGAAGCCGCGGTCCCTTCAGCGTCCGAACAGCGTGCAAGCATAGATGCGTGGCTGGAGCGATTCAACGCTATTGAGACCGCGGAAGATGAAGTGAAGTTCCAGGCGGACTACATTCGCGATCTCATCGAGCAGACGGACTACCCGATGTTTGATTTGGATGAAGTCACCCGGACTTTCATGGCGTGGAAGATGGATAAGAAGAAAAATATCTTGACCTACCGCGACAAGGTCTACCGTTCAGTCATGACTGGCACCATGGCAGCAGAACACCACTCGCCCTGGCTGAGCGAGCTCGACGATAGCTATCAGCGCTACATGTCATCCCCTCAGGAAGAAAAGCTCGAAGACCTTACGGCAATTGAGACGGCCAAAGTCCATAAATTCTAGTCAGAATCTGGCTTGATAGTTCAGTTGATAAAGTTCGTATTGCCCTGTGCCGATTTCTTGCCACAGGGCAATACGTTTAAATCCTTCCGTCATTTCATAGCCGCTGCCGATAGGCATCCGGGATGATTGGCTGAACGTTTGAAGGCTCCTATTGCGAAGTTGCGAAAGCTGCATCGAGATTCCGCAATGTTCCTGTGGAATCGGGAGACCGGAGGATTTAGTTTCAGTAATGTCCGGCGAGGCAGTTCCCAGCTGAAGTCGGGTGGATAAAACCTCATTTGCACCTTGAGATGTGGAGAGCCTCGTTATTCGACTTAAGGTCCGTTTAAGTACAGTCGGACTGCAATAGACGCGTCGCAAGGACGGCAAGCACCTAACTGTTCCACGAATACCTTCGCTCTGGTCTGCCCACTCCCCCGTACCGCAGATTCACCTGAGCCAGGTTCTCTTCGGCCAAATATTCCAGATACCGGCGAGCGCTCACCCGCGAGGTGCCGAGTTTCTCGGCGGTTTCGGTGGCGGAGATGGGATTAGTGGCTTCCTTGACGATGTTTTCCACGAGTGCCAGCGTTTCAGCGCTGCAGCCTTTGGGCAGGGGGCGTCGGTTCTGCCCGCTCAGTCCGAAGAGCCGGTTCACGTCTGCCTGTTCCAGCTCTTGATCTGCCTCTTGCAGCGGCTGGTAAGTTTTCGAATAGTGCTCCAGCCGTTCGCGAAGATCTTCGCGGGAGAACGGCTTCATCAGGTAGTGGACGATTCCGCCCCTCAAAGCACGGCGGACGGTGTCCATTTCTCGGGCCGCGCTAATGACGATGACATCTAAGTCCGGCTGTACCTCGCGTAGCCGTTGGAGCAGGTCGAGCCCGTTCATATCGGGTAAGTGGATATCTAGCAACGCGAGATCCGGCGAAAGCGCGGTTGCGGCTTTGATCGCCTCGTTGGCCGAGTGAGCTACTCCCACAACCGAGAACCCCGGCTCGTTATTGACGAACCCTGAGTGCACCTTGGCGACCATGAAATCATCATCGATCACCAGTACTTTGATCACGAGTTGTTCCCTACTTCCTGAGTGTAGCGGTGAACCGCGCACCGTGGTCGTTAACCGCTTGGACGTCCCCTGCGCGGCGACGGCAGACCAGTCTGGTTAAAGCCAGCCCGAATCCCCTTCCGCCGGAAACGGTCGTGTCTTTGGTGGAGAATCCCTGGGTAAAGATTTCATCGATTGCCGCGTCATCTACCCCCGAACCATTGTCGCCCACCACAACGGTAATTTGCGTATCGCTTTCTGCAATGCGTAGTTCGATGCGTGGTTGGCTCACCGCCGATACCGCGTCTATTGCGTTGTCTACGAGGTTTCCGATAACGGTGGTCAAGTCCCGAGCCAGTTGGTCATCACTGCGGCCCAGGTTGGAATCCTCGGCGACGGTGAGTTGGATTCCGCGTTCGGTCGCGACACTTGCCTTGGCAATGACCAAGGCAGCTATGGTTGGTTCGGTGATTCGCGCTGCGACATCTTCAAAGAGTTTGCTGCGGCTGAAGCTCACTCCATCAATGAATCCTACGACTTCGTCGTACTCTCCTAATTGGATGAGCCCGGAGATGGCGTGGAGCTGATTGGCGAACTCGTGGGTTTGGGCTCGGAGCATGTCCGATGTCGCTTTGCTGTCTCCGAGCTCTTGCTCCAAGAGAGTCAGCTCGGTTCGATCGCGGAAAGTGGTCACCGAGCCGAGGTCCCTGCCGGAAGTCATCACTGGCATGCGGTTGAAGACCAGCACACGTTCGCCGATGAGGAATTGCCGGTCTGCCTGCTGCTGTTGCGTGGTTAGAGCGCGAGTAACCTGCGGTGCCACCTTGAGTTGGTCGAGTGTTTGTCCTACGCAGTTGTTGGGTAGTTGCAACAGCTCTATGGCGATGTCGTTGGCGAGCATGACCCGGTGTTCCGGAGAGACGGAGACGATCCCCTCTTTCACTCCGTGCAGCAAGGCTTCGCGGTGTTCAAAGAGTTCAGAAATTTCTCTTGGCTCCATACCGCGGGTTTGGCGCTTGACGCGTCTGGACAGGAGCACCGAGCCGGTGGCCCCCAAGAGTAGTGAGATGAGGAGGGTGAATAGTGCGCTGGGCGCGATTTCACGAATGACAGCCTGCGTTGAGGGATATTTTTGCCCTGTGCTCACAATGCCCACCATCGACCCATCATCGTCCAAGACCGGCACCTGAGCGATCAGTACGTGCTTCCCTTGGCGCCAGATATCTCCGGTCCAACCTCGTCCTTCGGTGACCTGAGACTCGGGCTGAAGAATTGTGGTGCCTACTTCGTCGGGAAAACTGGACGTGATCGCCTCACCGCTAGGATCCGCAATCGTGACAAATTGCAGGCCCGAGGTACTGCGTACGGCTTCGGCCATGGCTGGCAACGCGGACCCCATTTCCGGTTCGGCCCCCGGGAGGAGGACCCGCAAGAGCGGGTTGGCCGCTAGCGATTCTGCTGCGGAAAGGCTGCGCCGGCCTTCTTCTTTTTCAAAGGTATTCGTTGCCTGGGTAATTGAGACCACCACAAATCCGGTGACCACTACGCCAATGATCAGCAACTGCAATATGAGGTACTGCCCGGCTAGGGACATTCTGTTGGCGAATAGTTCGCTGGGCCAGGCCCTTGTAGTCTTCACTGCTCCTCCTTCCCCATCATCTGCTGCCTTTGCAGTTGCTTCCCGTCCGGCACCGCCCTTGCGGTGCACCTGGCAACTTTACCGAAGTTTGGCATGAGCCAGCTCACAATTTTTAGTTACACAATGAACAGTATTTTCTTTGCGTACGCAAGCGTGACCTACCTCACTCACCTGCTTAGTGTTGAACTATTCGCACCCCAATGAAGACAAAGGCTGAATCCATGAAGAATTTCAAGTCACTCCGCATGCTGACAGCGGTAGCCGCCGCTGCAACGCTCGCACTGACCGCAACAGGTTGCGGCGTCACTAGCTCTGGCAGCGATCCAAGCGCCTCCGGCTCCGCCGCAAGCGGCCCACTGGAGGGCCTGCGCATTATGGTTCCAAACACTCCTGGAGGCGGTTATGACACCACCGCCCGTGTGGCAGCCAAAGTCATGGATGACGCAGCAATCGCTTCCAACCTCGAAGTCTTCAACCTTGCCGGTGCTGGCGGCACCGTTGGCCTTGCTCGAATCGTCAACGAAAAAGGCAACGGAGACCTAGGGATGCTCATGGGCTTGGGCGTGGTGGGCGCAAGCTACACCAATGAATCTGAAGCCAAGCTGACCGAGACCACCCCGATTGCAAAGCTCATCGAAGAGCCGGGCGCAATCATGGTGTCCAAGGATTCCCCATACAAGACCATTGACGATCTTGTAGCTGCGTGGAAGAAGGATCCAGGGAAACTCTCGGTCGGTGGCGGCTCGTCTCCGGGCGGACCCGACCACCTGCTGCCGATGCAGCTGGCCGAAGCCGTGGGCATTGATCCCAAGGACGTGAACTTCGTTTCCTATGACGGTGGTGGCGATCTGCTGCCGGCCATCCTGGGCAACAAGCTCGACTTTGCAGCTTCCGGTGCAGGCGAATACATGCAGCAGATTGAAGAGGGGTCGGTTCGTGTGCTGGCGACCAGTGGCGAAGAACGCTTGGAAGGCGTTGATTCACCAACCTTGCAGGAATCCGATATTGACTTGGTCTTCTCCAACTGGCGCGGCCTGGTCGCTCCACCGGAGATCTCGGACGAGGACAAGACCAAGTGGACCGAAGCGGTCACCAAGATGCACGAGTCCGATGAATGGCAGGAAGCCCTGGATACCAACGGTTGGACCGACGCGTTCATGACCGGCGACGAGTTCTCGACCTTCCTCAGCGAACAGGACGAGCGCGTAGCCAACGTGCTCAAGACCCTGGGTCTGGCGTGAGCCAAGTAACCACAGCGAAAAAGAAGCGCGTCGAACTCCTGTTCGCCGCGTTTCTTTTTCTGGTGGGAATCATCGTGTTCGTTGATGCGTCGCAGCTGCATGTGACGTACTCCCAGTCCGACGTGGTGGGCCCAAAGGCCCTGCCGTACGGGGTTGCGGGAATCCTGGTACTTTCTTCTATCGCTCTGGCGATCACCGTGCTCCGCGGAAACCTCGCCGAGGGCGAGGAAGGCGAAGACGTTGACCTTAGCCAGCCTTCGGACTGGAAGGTCGTCCTTCCGCTGCTGGCAGTATTTGTGGTCAACATCTTGTTGATCAACACAGCCGGCTGGGTCATCTCGGGAACCATACTATTCTTCGGAGCAGCCGTTGCCCTAGGAAGCCGCCGCTACTTGCTGACGTTGCTAATCTCAATCGCCATGTCGCTTGGTACCTTTTACGGCTTCTACTTGGGTCTGGGCATCAAGCTGCCGGCCGGAATTCTCTCGGGGGTGCTGTAAGTGGAAACACTGAATCTGCTGATGGAGGGTTTCGCTTCGGCGCTCACTCCCATCAATCTGCTCTTCGCTTTAGTTGGCGTGATCCTAGGTACGGCCGTAGGTGTCCTGCCCGGGATTGGCCCAGCCATGGCCGTAGCGCTGTTGCTGCCGGTCACTTATGGCATGGAAACTTCTAGCTCACTGATCATGTTCGCTGGTATCTACTATGGCGGCATGTACGGCGGCTCGACCACCTCGATTCTGCTCAATACACCGGGCGAGTCCTCCACGGTTATCACGGCTATCGAGGGCCACAAGATGGCCAAGGCCGGGCGTGCTTCCCAGGCGTTGGCTACAGCTGCTATCGGCTCGTTCGTTGCAGGCACCATCGGCACCGCCTTGCTGGTGACCGTGGCACCGTTTGTGGTGAAGTTTGCGGTAAGCCTTGGCGCTCCGAGTTATTTCGCCATCATGGTCCTCGCCCTGGTTACGGTTACCGCGGTTCTCGGTTCCTCAAAGATCCGAGGTTTCGCGGCCCTTGGCCTTGGCCTCGCCATTGGCTTGGTCGGCATGGACCCGGTATCCGGACAGAGCCGTTTGACCTTTGGCTTTGCCCCGTTGATCGATGGCATGGATATCGTAGTGGTTGCTGTGGCGATCTTCGCCATTGGCGAGGCGCTATGGATCGCAGCTCACCTCCGGCGCAATCCTGCACGCACGATACCTGTTGGACGTCCTTGGATGGGCAAGGAAGATTGGAAACGCTCATGGAAGCCATGGCTTCGCGGCACCGCTTTCGGGTTCCCGTTCGGCGCACTGCCCGCAGGAGGCGCCGAAGTGCCCACCTTCCTCTCCTACGTCACGGAAAAGAAGCTTTCAAAGCACCCGGAGGAATTCGGGCACGGTGCAATCGAAGGTGTCGCCGGCCCGGAGGCAGCGAACAACGCTTCGGCCGCTGGCACGCTGACGCCGATGCTCGCCTTGGGCTTGCCCACTAACGCGACCGCAGCCGTCATGCTCGCTTTCCTGACCATGAAGGGTATTCAACCAGGCCCCTTGCTCTTTGAAAATGAGCCGGCCTTGGTTTGGGCGCTGATTGCCAGCCTGTTCATTGGCAATACCCTTTTGCTGTTGCTCAACCTTCCGCTTGCCCCGTTGTGGGCGAAGCTGCTGAAGATCCCGCGTCCGTTCTTATACGCAGGCATTCTGTTTTTCGCCACTTTGGGCGCGTTCTCGGTGAACATGCAAACCGCGGACTTGTGGCTTCTGCTGCTGCTCGGCCTGCTGGGCTTTGCCTTGCGTCGCTTTGGGCTGCCAATCCTCCCGTTAGTCCTCGGCGTGATCATTGGCCCCATGGCCGAAGAGCAACTGCGTAAGTCATTCCAGCTCAGCGCCGGTGAAATCTCCGGGCTTTGGAGTGAGCCGGTAGCGGTGACGATCTACATCATCATTGCCATCTTGCTACTCATCCCAACGGTCCTCAAGATGATTGGCAAGGCACGAGGCGGCGCCTCCGAGCTCACCGCAGGTCTAGCCGCCGGCGGAGCCATCAGCGAAGACGAGTTGGAAAAGACAGAACTTCGTCTGCCAACCGGAGCACGTCATTCGGCCGATGACGAGCAGGACGGAAAGGACAAATCATGACAATTGTTGTGGGCTATCTCCCCTCGCCACAGGGCGAGGCAGCTCTAGATCAGGCAATCATCGAGGCACAACGTGCGCAAGCACGACTTGTAGTGGTCAATTCGTCAAAGGGAGATGCATTAGTAGATGATCGTCTAATCGACGCTAGGGAGTTTCATTTACTGGAAGTGCAGCTCACCTCAGCGGGCCTCGACTTCTGGATCGAACGCTCCACCCAGGGACGTGATGCAGCGGACGAGATTTTGCGAGTTGCACAAGCGCAACGAGCACAGCTCATAGTCATCGGGCTGCGCAAGCGCAGCACAGTGGGCAAGTTTATTATGGGTAGCACCGCGCAACGCATCCTGATGCAGTCCGGGTGCCCGGTCCTCTCGGTAAAGGCTGGCAACGCCTGGTAGAGGATCTAGAACGTTGAAGCCGGGTGCGCAAAGACAATTGTCTTTGCGCACCCGGCTCCGGCTTTTCTGGCTACTCTCTGGACGCCGAACTGGCCCCGTGCGAATAGCAGAGCCGGGCACGTATACTTCCGTGCCCGGCATGGCCTACAAGCAGTTAGGACTTGTATGGATTGGTTGGAGGGGTTGATCCGTCTTCAGGGTCCTGTCGGTTGACCGGACGAGTCGGGTCGGCTTGATTTGCCGGGCGGATGTTAGTAGTCGATGGTCCGGCAGGATTTGGTGGAACTATTCCCGTCGATAGTTCGTTTGGTGGCGTTCCACCGGCCAGGCGCACAAGTTCAGACGTATTTTCAGCGGTACGAATCTGCGCGATCAGCGATTCCAAGCATGCGCGAGCAAACACGAGGTAGATCAAAACGAAGAGCGGGCCGAGAACTAACAGCACCAGGAGGCCAAAGATGGCGTCTTCGTTGAAGGCGGCGATGGTGAACCCGAGGTAGGACACGACCAGCATGATCATGATCAAGATGTATACGATCTTGATAATTGACGGCGTGACAAATTTACGGAACCCGAAATCAAATAATGCTTTCACTGTGCAGCCAACTTTCTTTCATGGACTCAACTGACTTGTAAGAGGCTACCGCAAACCAAAGGGATTGTCCTGACGCATGACAAACTATTTTCTACTGGGTTGGATAAACAGAAAGTCATCGACAATGTTCATCTTGAGTTTCAGCGGCGTCCAATAGTTTCTACTAGACGTGCAGTTTTAGACGAGCTGCTCAAGACGGCGTTTTACGATCCACCATTCAAGTCGATCTGAAGATTAGTCTTGTTGCCTACGCCTCGAGAATGAATCGCGAGATCTGCTGTAGTTTGAGATCGCTTTCTTCGCCTTCTTCACGCCGTGGATACCGGAAATCGATGAGGCAACCAATATTGAACCACGGCTCGACACATGGGATATAGGTGGCTTGCGAAACCGGGCCCTGCGCATCGGGATCGTAGTACCAAAGTTCGCGAGAGTCTCGCTCACGTCCACATAGTTCTTCACCGGCTCACCACCGTAGCCAAACTTGTCGGGTCGATAGCCTCCTGCACGAATTGCCCATTCGGAGAACCCCGAATCAACGTAAACATCCATATTGGCTACCGCACGGAGAGTTTCGATCATGTATTCCGCCATGGCCTGCGGGTCCTGAGCCAATGAACTGCCCAGTTTGGTGGGGATGAGTTTGCCTTTGTACTTTCGAATGAGCTTGAGGCCGGTCACGCAGTCGCGGATTCGAGTCACGGAGTGCATGTTGTTTTCCCGCTTCAACTTGACGCCTTCGAAGTCGACACGGCTAGATCGCAGTGCTTGACCAGCTCGGCGACAATCGCCGGCGGCATCCAGCCCGCCTTGGATAGTGCACCCACTGTGCACTAGGAATAGCTTTGCGTGGCTCGCTGCGCAATACCTGAAATATGCGCTTCCATCGCCGCGTGCACAGCCGAGGAGTCCTTTGTAATGAGAGCTTCGATAATCCGTTCATGCTCTTCGATGGTGTGTTCACCACTCATCGAATTTTGCACAACCAGCCTGAACCTCTGGATATGCCCCTCGATGGCGGAATAGGCCCTGAAAAGGAACTCGTTACCTGCGGCCTCGGCGAGACTTCGGTGGAACTTTTCATCGGCTTTCCAATAGGCACGGTAGTCCGCGAAGGCTTCACCGCCCCGCGCTTCATTCAACTCGCTATTGCAAGCTAGGAGTTCGCTCACCAGCGTCTCGCTTTGGTTCTCGCAGGCGAGCCGTGCCATACCCGGCTCTAGCATTGCACGGGCCGCATTTATTTTTTGTACATCATCGACCGTCGGTTCCGGCGCCACTCGATATCCGCGCAATGCTTCCCGTCGAACCATGCCAGTGGTTTCCAGACGCGCAAGCGCTTCACGTACCGGCGTGGAGGAAACTTGGAATTTTTTGGCCAATCCGTCAATGCTCAGCTGCGAACCGGTGGGCAGTTTATCGTCCAGAAGGAGAACCAAAATCGCGTCAAAGACCTGGTCTGCCAGCATCGGACGCGCGGCGATTAGCGGGGTCGTATCTTCCGACGGCAATGCGTTCATGACGAAATCCTATCCAACGTATGTTTTCTCTTCATCCTTTATTGCCAATTCATCATCGAGACCGCTGAGGATCTGCTATTGCTTCAGAATCGTGCACGATGTACGGTACATGATATCGGGAATCGGGGTGACATGCATCACTAGCGTGTTTCGCAGGTGTTTTTCACGATCCGCTTGGCCCAGTTCCCACCCGTCCATCACTTCACGACAGATAAGGCACGAACATGCGCTCGCAATTCAAGCTCCCTTCATTGGCCCTCACTGGCCTGCTCGCGCTCTCATTGGCAAGCTGTTCAAATCCAGAAGTACCTTCTGGACAGTCAGCCGAATCGCCCGCCGCCAACGAAGCGATCCAAGTCGAGGTAGACCAAGCTGCGCATGATGCACTTCCCGCGAAGTTCAAGGACAGTGGCAAACTCACCGTGACGATGAGCGAGAGTTCACCGCCGTTGCACTTCATCGCGGATGATGGAAGCACGATAGTCGGCGTCGATGCCGACCTGGCGCAATCGCTCGGTGACGCCATGGGAATTGATCTGACCATTGAAAGCGGCACCTTTGATGCAATCATTCCCGGGGTATCTGCCGGAAAATTTGATCTCGTGGTTTCACAAATGTCTCCTTCAGAGGAACGCATGAAGGTGTTGGATTTCGTGGATTATTACCAGTCCGGTAGTGGCATCGGGGTAACTCCAGGAAATCCAAAGAAACTCAATGTTGATGAACTGTGCGGCGTCAAGGTAGGGGTGCTCAAGGGATCCTTCCAAGATCTCAAGCGTGTACCTGAAGCGTCCGCAAAATGCGTCGCGGATTCCCAACCGGCCATCGACGTGATGACCTACCCAGACATGCAGGCACCAATTCTCGCGCTAACTTCCGGACGAATCGATGCCGTCTACGTAGACGGGCCAACACTTGGTTACGCCATCAAACAGGGCGGCGAGGTAGAGCTCCTGGGCGAAAAGAACGTATCACCTGTCAGCATCGCATTTGCCAAGGATGCCGGCCTTGAAGAAGCGGTACAGCTAGGTCTTGAATCGTTGAAGAAAAGCGGTCGATACCAGCAAATCCTGGACGGTTGGGGCGTAGGCAACGGTGCAATAAGTGACTTTGCGTTCAATAAGGCGCAGTAGGTTTTCATGACCAGCGTATCTAAAACTCCCGAGTCCACAGGGCAACCAGTGGATGCTAAACACCACGAGCTGCTGATGACCAGACCGCGCGAAAGCCACAGAATGATGTGGTTAACCGCTGCGGTCGTACTTGGCGCGGTAGCACTCGTGGCCTACTCCCTCATCACTAACCCACGTTATGAGTGGGACGTGGTCTTCAGCTGGTTCCTCTCCGAACGATTGTTTTCGGGTCTAGTCAACACACTGATCCTGACGGTCATCTCCATGGTCGTCGGAATCGTGGCCGGCGTATTGTTGGCACTCGCGCGATTGGCGCCGAATTATGTTGTAGCCTCGGTCGCTGCATTCATGATTTGGTTCTTCCGCGGCGTTCCGGTGTTCGTCCAGCTATTGTTTTGGGGATTCATCGCAGCGATCTATCCCCGGATCGAGATGGGAATTCCCTTCGGCCCCGAGTTCTTCTCAATTGATGCCAACACCTTGATCACGCCTTTCCTCGCGGCAATTCTCGGGCTAGGCCTCAACGAGGGCGCCTACATGTCCGAAATCGTTCGTGCTGGATTGCTCAGTGTGCATAAGGGCCAGACAGAGGCAGCCAAGGCACTAGGCATGAAGCGCGGCCTTATTCTATGGCGTGTTGTATTGCCTCAAGCCATGAAAATCATCATTCCGCCCACGGGAAACCAGACAATCTCCATGCTCAAAACAACCTCTCTGGTCAGCGTTTTAGCTTTCCCCGAACTACTATATTCTGCGCAAATGGTCTACAGCTCGAATTTCAAAACTATCCCGCTGCTCATTGCGGCCAGTCTCTGGTACTTAGCGGTGACCAGCATCCTTAGTCTGGGTCAGTTCTATATTGAGCGGCATTTCAACCGCGGCTCGGGCAATCGGGCACCACAGAAATTATCTGCCCGGTTCAATCCGCTGAAACGATCGCAACCAATAGTCCAGAAAGTTCAGCCATGAATGACGTTATTGCCGAGGCCTATGAAGTCCAGAAACATTTCGGACAGCTAGAGGTCCTCAAGGGGATCAATCTCACCGTGAATCGTGGTGAAGTGACATGCATCCTTGGCCCCTCAGGATCGGGCAAATCGACCTTTTTACGTTGCATCAATCAGCTGGAGACCCTGACTGGAGGATACATCAAAGTTAATGGTCGGCCCATCGGGGTGAAAATCAAGAACGGCAGCTTGCACAAGCAAAACGAAACCGAAATTGCCACGTCACGCGAACACATCGGCATGGTTTTTCAGAGTTTCAATCTCTTCCCGCACATGACCGTTCTCGAAAATATCTGTGAAGCGCCGCTCCGCGTCAGAAAAGAGAGTCGCAAGGCAGTGACTGCCCGGGCCAACGAACTCTTGGCACGAGTCGGATTGTCAGAAAAAGCCAACGTTTACCCGGTTGCGCTCTCTGGTGGACAACAACAACGTGTTGCAATCGCCCGCGCCCTAGCCATGGAACCCCAACTCATGCTTTTCGACGAACCGACCTCGGCGTTGGACCCTGAGCTCGTTGGCGAAGTCCTTGATGTCATGCGCGACCTCGCCAAAGCCGGCATGACCATGATCGTGGTGACACACGAAATTGGTTTCGCCCGAGAGGTCGGTGACAATCTCGTATTTATGGACGGCGGTTACGTGGTCGAGCAGGGTCACCCTCGCGAAGTTCTCAGCAATCCGCAGCACGAACGCACACAACAGTTTCTCTCAAAAGTCCTCTAGCGCCAGCCCCAAATTGGAGTATTCACACCATGCGTAACAAATGGATCGTCAGCATCGATGACTACCGAAAAGCTTCGCGCTGGCACCTTCCAAAAATGATCACCGACTATTTAGACGGTGGGGCGTTGGATGAGATCACCACTCGCGCCAATCGCGAGAGCCTCGATGCCCTGATGCTCAGGCAACGCTCAATGGTGGACTTGAGCGAATTATCCACCGAAGCAACGGTCCTGGAGCAACCCGTGGACTTTCCGTTGCTGGTGGCCCCCATGGGCATGCTGACCATCTTCCATCCTGGCTCAGACCTGGCGGTAGCCCGTGCCGCGGTCATCGCGGGCTCCATTTTCATTCACAGCGCCTGGGCGGGGTGCGCCCTCGAGGAAGTCGCTCCCATAGCCGGGGACAAGCTCTGGGCCCAGGTCGCTTTCTGGAAGGATCCAGCCGAAACCGAAAACTACATCCAACGAGCGCGGAATGCCGGGGTCAAAACCTTGGTTGTCGCCGGTGACGTCGGATCGTCGAGCAAGCGCGAACGCGATATGCGCCACGGTCTTTCCATGCCGCCTAAACCACCAGTCTTCGACTACTTCACGACCGCAATGCGACCACGATGGATTTACCGGTGGCTGACCGGGCGCAAGATGACCTATGGAAACTACTCCATCGATGGCAAAGCGCTCCGCATGGATCAAATGAATCAGTGGATGGCCAGCAACAAGAATTCGAGTGCTGATTGGGCGGATTTCGCTAAGCTGCGCCAGCAGTGGGACGGGAAGCTGGTGATCAAGGGCATCATGGATGCCGAAGACGCCGCGCGAGCGGTAGCCGAAGGTGCCGATGGCGTCTTCATCTCAAATCATGGAGGTCGACAGTTCGACGCGCAACCAGCCACCATCGACGTTTTGCCTTCGATCGTCGCAGCTGTGGATGGAAAGGCCGAGATCTACCTTGACGGCGGGATACGTCGCGGACATGACATCGTCAAGGCAATCGGGCTGGGTGCCACCGCTGTAATGGCGGGACGCCCATTTGCCTACGCCTTGGCGACCGGTGGTGAGCCAGCGGTGAGCAAGGCCTTCAAGATTCTGCACGACGAGTTCAAAGGCGCCATGGGTTTCGTCGGAAAAACCAGCGTGGAATCAATAGACGAGTCGGTCTTCGCGCTGCGTAGTCGAATCAACGACTACGTTTAGCAAAAGGTCCGGCACGCGAGCGAATACAGGTTCTCAAGACGCGGTTCGTCCCGGTTCCAAGCAATAGGCCTTGGAACCGGGACCGCGGCGAACCTTTTGCATGCTTAGCCAAGAACGGGTTGCCCATCGGGAACGCCCGCATGAGGCTGAATCCGCCACCCAGAACAAGGTTCAGAGTCACTTACCAAACATCTGCAAGGTAGCTATCGCAGCCACTGACTAGGCTGCGCCACATCTCTAGAAACCCGCAGTATGGTTCTGTTAAGCCTTGTCGATTGCTTCCTTCAGCGCAGCAAGAATCAGCGCTACCGAGGTTGGGTTAGCGTTCGGCCCCATCAGACCGATACGCCACACGGTGTTCGCGTACTGTCCGACGCCGCCACCGATTTCAATGTTGAAACGCTCCAGCAGGTAGCCGCGGACCTTGGCCGAGTCCGTCCCTTCTGGAACCTTGACCGTAGTCAATTGCGGAAGTCGGTAGCCTTCGGTTGCAAATAATTCCAAGCCCATGGCCTCGAGACCATCTTGCAACAGCTTGCCAGCTTCCTGATGGCGCGTGGTCACTGCGTCCAGGCCTTCGGCGAGGATCCGGTCGATGCCGGCTTCCAACGAAGTGACCATGGCAACTGGTGCCGTGTGGTGGTAGGTGCGCCCACCGCCGCTTGCGCCGGTGGCATATCCACCGAGCAGACCGAGATCCAGGTACCAGGACTGGGGCTTCTGAACGCGGCGTTCAAACGCGCGGTCAGAGATGGTGAAGGGTGCCAGACCGGGCGCAACACCAATGCATTTCTGGGTTCCAGCGTAGCCGATGTCGATTCCCCACTCGTCTGCCAAGACCGGCATTCCGCCAATGGAAGTCACCGCATCCACAATCAACAAGGCATCACCTTTGATGGCGCCGAGTGCGGCAATATCGGAAACTACTCCGGTGCTCGTCTCAGCATGCACGCCAGCAATTACGGTGGGATTCGGGTGTGCCGCGGCGACTCGCTCGGCGTCGATAGGTGTTCCGTACTCGTGGTCCACACGTACGACTTCGGCGCCCACGCGCGAGGCAACCTCGCACATGCGCTCACCAAACAGCCCGTTGATGGCAATGACTGCCACATCCCCTGGATTGATGGTATTCACGAAAGCGGCTTCCATGCCAGCGGAGCCGGTAGCACTCAGCGGCAAGGTACGAGTGTTCTTGGTCCCCCATAGGGTGCGCAGTCCATCGCCTACACGGTCCATGCGGGCAATGAATGCTGGATCCAGGTGACCGAGCAAGGGAAGCCCCAGCGCGGCGGTTGCTTCTGGATATGGGTTGCAGGGACCTGGGCCGAACAAATGACGTTGCAGAACAGTCGTGCTCATGACTACTCACTTTCATTCAAGGTGGGCGTGCGTTACCTTCACCTTAGAACCAAAAACGCTTGATAGCGAAAACTAAATTTCGTATGTCGGATGTCGAATTGCATTGCGCTATCGACACCGTTGCGCTCGAACCTCAATGACGATACTCGCGCCGACTCCCGCTACCCTGCACGAAACAGCGGAAGGACCACTCTGGGCTGGTCCTTCCTCCGAGTCAACGAGTCTGAATCACCTACGCCTGTACGCGGGCAGCGCCCAGTTGCGCCATAAAATCGGGCAGCTCTCGCACACCTTCCAAGATCGCATCGTGAGGGTGCAGTTCGAGGTCTGCGCGTCCAAGCTTCCCGGTGAGCACTCCCACCGCAATGGCTCCAGCGTTCGTCGCCGCCTGCAGATCGTTGACCGTATCGCCGACAGCAATCACCTTCGCCACGTCTAGTACTCCGGTCTGTTCCATCACCCGGTGGATCATGTACGGCGCAGGACGGCCAGCTGCCACCTCATCGGCGGTGACTACGGCATCAAGCAACCCGCCCTCTCCAACTCGCCAGCCCAGGCCGTTGAGCAAATCGGTGGCCACATCTCTTGAGAATCCCGTCGTCAAAGCGATTTTCACGCCTTGTTTCGCCAAAATCTCGAAAGCCTCTACTACACCAGGAAGGGCGACCGGAGGGTTCTGAGCATAGTAGGAAAACAGTAATTCGCGGAAGCGATTAAAAGTTTCCGCTACTAATTGTTCTTCCGCTTTTCCACCACCCAAACGGATGAGCGCGGTAATGGCTTCACGCTTCTCCGCCCCCATCCAGGTCTGCAGGTTTTCAGGCGATACGTCCACTCCGGTTTCGCGCACTGCATTCTCCAGCGCCCTGTATACATCCGCATGTTCATCGATGGTTGTTCCTGCCATGTCGCAGGCGATCAGTTCGATCATGTTCTTACTCCAAGGTGTTGTTAGGTAACTGAGTTCGGGACGCGAGTTAGTGCGGCACGATGCTCGCTGGTATTTTCGATGCTGAAGTTTGCAAGCTGCGGTAGGTACCTGTCATCGGAATATTCAAGTATTTCTCCCGCACGCGACGAGGTGATCCGTCGTTCGCGCAGTAGCGGTGTGCCCACTTGAACACCTAGAAGTTCGGCATCCGTCTCATCCGCGGCGACTGCGTCAATTGTGTGCCGTCCGCGCGAGAGATCGACTCCCTGCTCACGCAAGTACCCAAAAATGGATCCTGAGTCGCTGTCAAAATCGAACAATAGTCGCCCGGCTTCCAGCGCAAAATTGGAGCGTTCAACCATTGCCGGAGTTTCGTCCAGCAGTCGCAGTCGCAGCACTTGAATCACTTTCTCGTCCGCCCTGAGTCCCATCTGCTCTGCCACGATCGAGTCGGCAACGCGTCGGGCGAGTTCCACCGTGCGCTGTCCCGGAGAGCGTCCAATCGATTGAGCCCATTCGGTAAAGGACATGAAAGTGCTGAAGGACTGGGACGGCACGGTGTGCGCCACCGTAGGCGGCTTCCCTTGCCCACCGGCAATGAGTCCCTCGGAGCGCAGGGTGGCGAGGGCATGGCGAACGGTACCTCGTGAAGCCTCGACTAAGGCACACAGTTCAGATTCACTTGGAAGCTTGTCTCCTTCTCGCCATTGTCCTGACGCAATACGCTGCCTCAGGTCGGCGGCTAATTGCTGATGCTTTGGATAGTTCTTGTTCGGGCTCACAACTTGATCATACAAGTGCGACTACTGAAAATTCGCGGTTTTCATGGACATCGAAACGAATCCTAGGTAAACGGATGGCCCGCAAGTTGAACACTAATCAAACTTGTATAGACAAGTGCTGTTTTAGCTTGAATAGGCTCTCCGAAGAAGTGCATGATCAATTTTGTGATCAACGAAAACACCTTCCACAACGAAACTCCCAACGCCATGCATGCCGATGTAGTGGTCATTGGCGCCGGGATCGTAGGCTTGGCCCACGCCGCCCGCTCGGTCGATGCCGGGCTCTCTGTCCTCGTCATCGATCGTGACCACCAAGCAGTCGGCGCGTCCGTCCGCAATTTCGGCCACTGCTGCATTACTGCCCAAAGCGGTGAACTTTACGAGCTAGCTCAAGCCGGACGGCCCTTGTGGTTGGACTACGCAGATCGCGCAGGTTTCTGGGCCGCCGAGTCCGGAGCACTCGTGGTGGCTACCACCCCGACCGAGCTTCAGATCCTGCGCGAGCTGTCAGATCGGCGTGCCCCTGGTCAGATCACTTTGCTCACGGCTTCCCAAGTCGCTCACGAACTGGGGCGTTCCGAAACCCAGGGGCTCCTCGGTGGTGCCATGTTGCGTGATGACCTTCGTGTGGATCCCCGAACCACAGTTGCGAAATTGGCAGGGTGGATCGATTCGCTGCCACAGGCTTCGGTACGTTGGAACACTTCGGCGCTCGGCTTCGGCATCGGAGAGCAGCACCGCGCTCGAGTCGAGACCAGCCGGGGGCCTATCGAAGCGGATCAGATATTTGTTTGTGTGGGCCACGACGTTGATTATTTGTTCCCCGCTCTGGCCGAAGAACACCGTATCAAGCGCTGCGCACTGCAGATGGCAAGTTCCGAAAGCCCTGCAGATCTCAAACTAGAACCAGCGGTGCTCACCGCAACGTCAATGCTGCGCTATGAAGCGTTCACCGAGGTCCCCTCGGCTCAGAAATTACGCGCCGAGGTGCGCTCCAAGCATCAAAACCTATTGGATATTCAAGCAAATGTGATGTTTACCCAGCGGCCGGATGGAACGCTGCTCTTAGGCGACTCTCACGACTACGAATTGACCCATCCGCCTTTTATCCAGGAAGACATTTCAAACACCCTGCTGAGCTCCATCGAATCCGTTCTTCACCGCGAACCGCTGAGCATTCTCGAACGCTGGCAGGGAGTCTATGCCTCCAGCGACGTTGGACCGCTCTTGATTCACAACGTCGCCGAGGCCATCACCGTAGTGTCCGTCACCGCCGGTGTCGGTATGACGCTGTCCTTCGGCTTGGCCGACCGCAACGTTCGCTCGCTCATTCAGGAGCCCTCGCTGAGCGCCCCATCGAAGTGACACAAAGTTACCCATTTCTTTCTTCAGGAGTAATCATGAAACTTTCACGCACCGTCGCAGTGGCGGCATCTGCCATAGGGCTCGTAGCGTTGTCGGCCTGCGGTAGCCCGCAGACCCAATCGGAGGCGGTAACTGACGTCCCGGCATTTTGCGCCGATGGTCCGCTGATGTTTGGCATAGAACCGTTCGAAGCCCCAGCGAAACTCGAGCCCGCTTATGGGGTCCTGGCAAATGCACTTGAGCGTGAGTTGGGTTGCAAAGTTGAGATGCAGGTAGTCGAAGATTATTCGGCCGAAGTGCTCGCCATGCGCAATGGCAAGCTGGATCTAGGTCAGTTCGGTCCCGTGGGCTATGTCTTCGCAAGCGAGCAGGCAGGTGCCGAGCCACTGGTATCCTTCGGCACCGCTGAGGGCGAGTTGAGTACCTACACGGCCGGCATCTGGGTTCCCAAGGACTCGGATATTACCTCCATCGAGCAGCTTCGCGATGCTGATCTGGCCTTGGGCGGTGTGGGTTCCACCTCCGGGGATGTGCTACCCCGCTATGCGCTCAAGACCGCGGGCGTTGCCGAATCCGAGCTGAATCTGAACTATGCCGGAGGCCACCCCGAGTCATTGCTCGCGCTGACCAACGGCACTGTTGACGCCGCCCAGATTAACTCGCAGACCCTGGCCGTGGCAAAGGCTGAGGGAACCTTCGACCCTGCGGACTACCGCGAGATCTGGACCTCTGAACCAATCCCCAATGACCCCATCACCATTCGTGCCGATGCCGATCCGGCGCTGAAGGAAGCAGTCAAGACCGCATTGCTTGAATTGCCCGAGGCGGACATCGCACAGGTAGGTGCATTCCTTGATGTCACTCCTCCAGGTCCGCTGCTCGAAGTCACCAAGGATACCTATCAGCCATTATTTGATCTTGCCGCCGAAATGGGCCTAACCGAGAAGGACCTCTAAGTGCGCGATTCAGTTCCTGCCCCACCCTCAACTCCCGCTCGAGCGCTAACAGTTACCGGTCTGGCAAAGTCATTCAATGACCGCAAAGTGCTAGACCAAGTGAACTTCCATGTGAACCGCGGAGAGCTGGTTGCCTTCCTCGGGGCCAACGGATCTGGTAAGTCGACCACGCTTAAATGTGTTGCCGGATTATCCGCACCGGATTCCGGAATCGTTGAGCTTGAGGGAACCGATCTGGCAACGCTCCATGGCCGGGCCCTGATCGAGTCGCGCAGTAGGGCCGCCATGGTTTTCCAGAAAATTCATCTGGTGCCACGCCGCACGGCGCTGGAAAATGTTTGCGCTGGAGGTTTGGCACGCGTCTCCGGATTAGCTTCGATCACTCCGGTTTTCTTCTCTCGTCAATTACGTGAAGAAGCCATGGCTTGTCTTGATCGGGTGGGGATGGCAGACCGTGCCTTGGATAAAGTCGGACGCCTTTCGGGAGGGCAGCAGCAACGTGTAGCCGTGGCCCGAGCACTCTGCCAGCGGGCCTCAGTGTTGTTAGCCGATGAACCGGTATCCGCCCTAGACCCACATGCTGCGGAGAACATCATGGAGCTGCTGTCCGAACTCGCCCATCAGGAGAACCTAGCTGTCGCAGCGGTATTGCATCAACCAGATTTGGCACTGCGCCACGCGGATCGCGCTATTGGCCTGATGCACGGTCGCATTATTTTTGACGGTCCGGCTAGCTCGTTGAACGAACCGGTCCTGGATACGCTCTACTCCCCTGAACGGAGCGCAGCATGAGCCTGCAGATTGAACCTCGAATCGAAAGTCACCCCATGGACGAGTCCAGCTCAGTCATAGCTTCCCGGCCGGCAACGCTCAGCGTGCCACACGACCGGAACCGAGTACGCAGACGCCTGCTCTGGGGCGCGGCCACTGTCCTCATCGTGATACTGCATCTCTTGGCTATACGTGGCACGGATTTTGACCCGGCAGTACTCGTTGAGGGTTGGCGGGGCATGGCACGTTTTCTCGGTGATGCCTTCCCGCCGGATCTGAACTGGGAAACCGTCGTGAAGCCAGGGTTGGAGGCCACCCTCGTCACGCTATGGATTGGCCTGTTGGGTACCACGTTATCCATTCCTACTGCATTGCTCTTGGCAGTTTTGGCGGCGCGTAGCACTTCCCCACATCCGCTGGCCTACCAAATTTCCCGTGCGATTTTGTCGTTCTTCCGGGCGGTACCAGATATCGTCTTTGCGCTGATCTTCGTCACCGCGGTTGGGCTTGGCCCATTTGCCGGGGTGCTGGCACTGATCTGCCACAATACTGGCGTGATGGGAAAGTTGTGGGCGGAGTCAATGGAAGAAACTGACCATGGTCCGCAAGAGGCCCTCTCCACGACCGGTGCATCAAGGTTGCAACAGATAGCGCATGGTTCCCTGCCTCTGGTTGTCCCTCAGTTTATTGGCTTGTTGCTGTACCGCTTCGACGTGAACGTTCGCTCGTCACTCGTGTTGGGGTTGGTGGGTGCCGGAGGTATTGGCTTGCTCATCAATCAGGCGATCAAGTCTTTCCAGTTCGACACCATGCTCACCCACATCATCATCGTTCTGTTGCTTATTATCGTGGTGGACCAGGCCTCAGGGTTTATCCGCCGCAGGCTGGCAGTCTAGGACGCCTCGCGGGTTTTCCGCTCGGAGGATCCAACCAACTGTTCGCTAAGATTGTCCGGCTCCCGCAGGAGCTGGGCGATCTTTTGCTTTCAATGATCTACTCGCGCCACCAATTCTCAGCCGATTCCTCAGTGCTCGGCGACAGCAATGAGCAGAACTGCTAGAACCTAAATGGAGCATTGCTTCTTGAAAAGGTTGTCGGCATAACCGCCACATATTTTCCGTACCGGTCGGTAATTTCTTGTGCCAGTAGCAACGGTTCGGTTAATACCAAAGGCAAGGCAGCGGCAGGAACCTGCAAGAGGTGTGTGCCGCCGCTAAGCCCTCTGCACAATACGAGTTTATTGAGCTTTCGCAGCTCAGTGCTGCATGACGTTTAATGAGAACTCGATGAATCCGTCATCTTCTACTGCAACGAATCCCAAGTCCGGGGCTTCAACACCGAAGTCGGCCCAGTTCACAGGTATCTGGCCGACCAGCTGGGCCTGTCCGTCATTAAAGACGGCCTCCACGTCAGTGGTCACCGCAACGGTCTGTCCATTGAGAGTCAGTTCACCAGTCATGTTGAAAGATTGAGCGCCGCCGACATGTGACGCAGACACGTCAACTGGTTCGACAAGGCTGAAGGTTGCTTCAGGGAACTGCTCGGTATCGATGGCAGTAGTCCGGAAGTACTGGTCGCGTCGGTCGGAGTCAGTTGAGATGGTATCCACTTGCAGGGTGAGATCCGCTGCGATGAGCTGATCTTCTTGAACTGTGAGAGACCCGGTAATGTCTTCGGTACGCCCGGTGACTGTCACGTCGGCACCGTTGAGAACTTCATCGAGACGGTATCCGGCGAAGGAACCCGAACCGACGGACCAAGTTCCAGAGGTGTCCCCGGCACTCGAATCACTGCCAGTTTCCGGCGCACCGTTGGACTGTTCAGCCGCAGGGGTCTGGGAAAGTGTTGGCACGTCTTCGGCCTGAGCCGAGACGGTGGAGGCATAGATACGACTGCCAATAAAGACGCCCGCAATAATGGCTACTGCTGCCAAAGCAATAATCCATACTCGCCGTATCTTTTTGGATTTCTTCTCGACGGACTGGACTGAATCTGTCTGCTCTGTCATTGCAACTCTCGATTGATCACGCCGTCCTTCGACGACAATTTACTTGACCATTCAATTGTTCCATCGGCAATGTGAGTCGGTGTGGAATCCATAGGACTTCACCAAATATCCACAGCCGCTAAACAGGGAATCGGTTTTGGAACACCACATCTCAGCTTCAAAGGCGCCAAAAGGAAAATCCCCGCCCCCCATGAAGGGAAGCGGGGATGTTCACACCGAAGCGTGAGACTACTTGCGCAGGCCCAAACGCTCGATCAGCGCACGGTAGCGCTCGATGTTGGTGTTCTTGAGGTAGCCGAGCATACGACGACGGCGACCAACCAGAGCCATCAGGCCGCGGCGGGTGTGGTGATCGTGCTTGTGCATCTTCAGGTGCTCGGTCAGGTCCTTGATACGACGGGACATAACGGCAATCTGAACCTCAGGCGAACCGGTGTCACCCTCGTGGGTGGCGTAAGCCTTGATGATTTCGTTCTTTACTGCGGCATCTAATGCCATAACAAACTCCTGGAGTTGGACCGCGTTTCATTCGGTGTGAGCGTCAGACACTCACGACGGCGTCTCGCAACCGCGGACTGCAGCGAGAACCATCGACAATCATATCACCGACGGACCCGTCGGCGCGCCCTCCAAGCATGGGTGAGATAGGGCACCTCGACGATTTGTGCCGCTTCAAAGCCCAGATGCTCGCACCAATACCAGATCAGATTCTGCTCAACTTTGGCTCTGGTTTCTTCCTTGGAGCGCCGGTAGTAGCTGCGCGAACGAGTCAGTTCCAAGATGCCTTGAAGGTCCAGTTCCATCGGCCAATGCCAGATCCCCGATTCCGGGGTGTCGAATTCTTTGCCTAGCGGTGGCGCAATTTCCGGACGGTGCACGTCCCCGGCATGCATGATGCGAGCCAGTCGATGAACCCAAGGCACTTCTACGTCCAGTTGGTTCCAAAGCAAAACAAGCGAACCATCGTTGCGCAACAACCTGGCGGCTTCGGCGCTAGCAAGAGGCGGATCAACCCAGTGCCAGGCTTGGGCATAGGTGATCAAATCCGCACTATTCTCCGGCATCCCGGTCGCTTCTCCGGAGGCACATACCGTATGCACTTGCGGTATGCGCTCCTTGAGCACGGCTAGCATGTCTTCGGACGGATCCACCGCCCAGACATCTATCCCCGCCCCGAGGAGCTGTTCGGTGAAAATTCCAGACCCGCAACCGATGTCTATGGCGCGCTCCACGAAATCGCCGGAAACTGTAAATTCCAACGCTTCGCGTGGATACGCCGGACGAATTTTGTCGTAATTCGCGGCCCCAGCCTCATATGCGGAGGCCAGGTCCGCGCGACGCTCGGGTTTCATGGTGAACGCACGGCGAGGCAGTGAAGGAATTTCCGGCATGTTCCTAGTGGGATTCGGTGGCCAGCACGCTGCGCGCCTGGACCACATCTTCATTCATCTGCTCGATCAGCGCTTCGATGCCACGGTAGGCCACCATGGGGCGCAGATGAGAGATGAACTCAACAACAATTTGCTGGCCATAGAGGTCAAATTCCTCGTAGCCCTCTACGGGGCGATCAATCACGTGGGCCTCGACGACGCGCGCAACACCGTCAAAGGTCGGGTTCGAACCCACCGAGATGGCCGCAGGCCAGCGCACTTCGGCTTCGTCGATCACCCAGCCGGCATACACGCCATCTGCCGGGATAATACCGGCAGCCTCTGGCGCCAGGTTTGCTGTGGGGAACCCCAATTCGCGTCCACGGGCTGCCCCGTGGACTACTTCGCCGCGCATCCGGTGCGGACGTCCAAGGATGGCCGCTGCGGCTTCGACGTTGCCTGCCGCCAGTTCTTCGCGGACCCACGTGGAGGAAAGACGACGCTTATCGCCTACGTCTTCGACACCGATGACATCAAAACCGTATTTTGCGCCCAGCTCGCGCATGAAGTCGAAGTCGCCGGAGTTGCCATGGCCGAAGCGGACGTCGTGGCCCACCACCACTGCCACCGCATTGAGCTTCTCTACGATGATGGAATGCACGAATTCTTCGGCCGACTGTTCGGCGAATTCGAGGGTGTAGTTGATCATTAAAGTCGCATCCAGGCCAACACTGGCCAAGGTGTCGATACGATCTTCCAGACCCATGATGAGCTCGGGAGCAGAGTCAGGGCGGTGCACCTGTGCTGGATGTGGGTCAAAGGTGATCGCTACCGATTTAGCCGAGCGCCTTTTGGCATGCGAGACCGCAGAATCTAGAACTTCACAATGCCCGAGGTGGACGCCGTCGAAGTTACCAATGGTCACGACAGCGGGAGCCATATCCGTGGGGACTGAGTCCAGGCCCTTCCAATAGTGCACTTTGCTCCTCTTGACTCTGCAACGAAAGATAAATAGTTTACCGAGGTAATTCTTGCACGTCTTTAGACGTGACGCTCATTACGGTTACGGAAGAGCCACCACAAACCAATCAGTGGCAGCACCAGCGGAATATAGCCATAACCCTTGCCGAAGTAGCTCCACACGGAGTCGTGGCCGAAGTGATCAGGTAGCACGAAGGACAGCAATCCAACCACGAGCACGCCCAGCAATTCGAAGCTCACCGCAAACAGGGAGAGCTTCCAAGCCCCTGGCTTAGCGGAGGACAGAGTAAAAGTAGCGAGGATATAAACCAGACCTGCAAGCAATGACAAAAGGTAAGCCAGCGGGGCTTCAGAGAAGTCACGAAAGAAAATCTGGTACAGCGCACGCACTGTGGCCGAAAGCGCTAGCACACCGTAAACGGCGATAATAATGCGGCCCAGTCCGGTGGTCCTTCCCGGACGTGGCGCTTTGTCAACGCCACGAGCTTGCGCAGCTTGTACGATGCGTGAATTACGTGGTTTCTCGCTCATGCAACAACTCCTACGTGCCAGATTTGCTCCATGCGGAACAACATAACAAATGTGATGGCTCCCGAAACAGCCAGTACTGTATTTGCCCAGCGGCTCTTATCGCTGACCGCCCAGAAGAACGCTATCGGCGGCATGATTGCCGCGGTCAGCAAATAACCCCAGAATTCCCAAGGCTCACCGAGAATAGCTTCTCCCCCGGCCTGGCGAATACCCGCAGCTACCGCATAGACAATCAGAAAAATCTCGGTTCCTGCTGTTGCGATCAACGCCCAATCATCCGGATAACGCCGGATGATGGTGGCAATGATTCCGAGCAACACGGCGAGCGCACACACGATGGCGCCGGCGATAAAGAAGCCGTTAAGGGCAAACAAGACTGAGCCTTTCTGAAAGTCTCACGAAGAAATGAGTTACTGCTTTCCGGTGAAGACTATTTGGCCGCGAGCTTTCTCGCCCTTATCTGCAATGAGTGCCACCAGTCCGCCGTCCGGTGCGAAAGCCGCTACGAGCTCGCCCTCGGGCAGTTCCATAACATTCTTGGAAGCGGTGATGGTTCGTCCGTAAGAGAGCTCGGAAGCTTCGTCTTCGGTCAGTTCGCGGCTTGGGAATAGAGCCGCGGCTGCCTTGTCGAGCGAGAGGATCTCGAACTCTTCGGCGAGCTGTTCCAAACGCTTTGCTTTTGCTATCGGATATGGGCCGACCTCGGTGCGACGCAGCGCGGTGAGATGACCGCCAACGTTGAGCGCTTCGCCCAAGTCTCGGGCCAATGCCCGGATGTAAGTTCCTGATGAGCAGGAGACGGTGACGTCTACGTCCAACACCTTGCCACCCACTTCGCGGCTGATTTCATGGATGTCGAAGCGGGAGATGGTGACCGGGCGGGCTTTGAGTTCTACTTGCTCGCCGGCACGGACTCGAGCATAGGAACGCTTGCCATCTACCTTGATCGCCGAGACCTGGCTTGGGATCTGCTCGATATTGCCGCGAAGCTTGGCGATTTCGCGTTCAATATCCTCGTCGGTCACCGCTGCCGCAATGCGTTCGGAGATAACCTC
This sequence comes from Glutamicibacter sp. AOP12-B1-11, assembly GCF_052379245.1. Classification (NCBI taxonomy): domain Bacteria; kingdom Bacillati; phylum Actinomycetota; class Actinomycetes; order Micrococcales; family Micrococcaceae; genus Glutamicibacter; species Glutamicibacter sp. AOP12-B1-11. The sequence goes on from NZ_JBQSYL010000036.1 coordinate 28,337, forward strand.
GCCTTCAGCGTCATCGGTGACGGTGTTCTGTCCCAGACGGATGGTGGCGGTGTAGGTCTTGTCGTGTCCCACAATGTAGGTCAGTAGACGTGTTGCCTTGTTAACACCGATCACCAGGACACCCGTTGCCATGGGATCAAGGGTGCCAGCGTGGCCTACCTTGCGGGTTCCTGCAAGCCGACGGATTCGGCCCACCACGTCATGGGAGGTCATTCCCTGATCTTTGTCGACTAATACGAGGCCCGAGGCCTGCTCTTCAGTGTTCTGCCCGGCTTTACTCACGCCTACCAGTATAGGCGTTATGAAGGCCGCCCTTGCGGTGATGCGTGTCATGCGGCCACAGCCCTCGTCCCGAAAATCGGCTACGAATAGAAATCCAATCCAAATTTCATTCCCGGCGCGGCAAGCACAGATCATTCCGTGCCTAAGTTCAGCGGTGGACAGAGAACCCCGGCTCGATAGGTTCGAAGCACCTGGAAGGAAGAGAATTTCCTAGGACCCAATGCCAGATAACAGACTAGAACCCCGCGAACTGATCAAGTTCATTCTTTTCTTGGCGGGTTGCTTACTGCGCTCGGGGCTACCCGTAGCGCTTGGTTTTTGACACAACTAGCATTCCCGCAATTGGGTGAACTCAACGCTGGACTCTAGGGATGAGTACCGCTACTGTCCCTCGTGTTCATACTGACGATTCTTGGAGCCGGCAAAAATCAGATGCCGCTGGCGACGATTGGCGCCGCGATGGGTTCCCATGTCCGTGTGGGTCTAGAAGACTCGCTGTGGATCGGCCCGGGGCAGCTTGCGGCGTCGAATGCCGAACAGGTGACCCGTATCCGAACTATCCTCGAAGCACTGAATTTTGAGGTGGCCACTCCCGATGAAGCACGCGAAATGCTGGCGCTCAAGGGGCGTGAAAACGTAGCCTTCTAGCCCCCTGGCAAGCTTTCGAAACACGCAAACGAAAATTTGGCTCCGGCTCCTCAAGGATTGCGCAGCACAGTCTGCGTCTGCCTTGAGCAGCTCAAGCGGGCTAAGCGCAGCCCCCTATTGAGCGGCGATCGGGTTTGGCCGACGCCTCAGGTATAGCCGGGCTAGCGGCACTACTTGTTCGAGTCCTCCGGACGTTTCCGGAACTGATCGGAGATGAGGTTGGCGTTCGCGTGGTCCCATTGTTCAATCATGCTCTTACCGCCGTGTCCATCTCCTTCGTCAATGATGAGCTTTGACCTCGGCCAGCTACGGTGCAGGTTCCACGCGGTGATTGCGGGCCCGGAAATATCGCGTCGACCGTGTATCAGGGTTCCGGGTAGGTGCTCAATGCGCCCCATGCGTTCTAGCAACTGTGAATCTGTTCGGCCCAAATGCGTCCAATAGTGCGTGGTGAGTCGGGCAAAGGCGATTCGAAATGCTTCGTCCTCCCAGCGAGGATCGCGTGCAAATCCGCCGGCGCCAAGCGAGATGTGGGTGTCTTCCCAATGCGCCCATTCCTGCGAAGCATCCGCCCGGGTCTTCGAATCTGCGCTATTCAGCAGCCGGGCATAGGCCTCGACTATTCTCCCTTCTCCGCGTCTATATCCGACTCCGCCGTGCTCGGCGTACGAGGCGAATCTGTCCCATGCCTCGGGAAAAATCGAGCCGACTCCTTCGGTGATCCAATCGATTTCTCTTCTGCTAGTGGTGGTCACCGCGAACAGAACCATTCCAAGGACGCGTGCGGGGCGGGCCTGGGCGTACGCGAGCGCGAGCGTTGATCCCCAAGACACCCCATTGAGTATCCACGCGTTAATGCCTCGTGCCTCGCGCAGCGCCTCAATATCTTCAATGAGGTGGGCACTCGTATTATGCAGAAGCGACGTGTCCGGGTTCGAGGCATGCGGTGTCGAACGTCCGCAGCCTCGCTGCTCAAACCCGATAACACGGGTGTGTTTCAGGTCGAATCTGTGCCGATAGCCACTCGCGCCTAGGGTCCCGCCCGGTCCACCGTGGAGATATAGCGCCGGCACGCCGTCGGCTGCGCCCCATTCTTCCCAATAGATGCTTTGGCCGTCTCCAACGTCAAGCATTCCCCTCTTGCGTGCAAGCTCGTTTGCCACTTGCTAAACCTCTTTCGATTTCTTGGGAAAACGGCCCTTATGCTGTTTCCCCTAGGAGCAAATTGCGGAATCCGCCCCACACGCGGCAATACAGTGAAGGCCATTTTATTCGGCGGCTTTCCAGTGCTAGCCGGTCCGCGTCGATTAGCGGACAGCCAGGAGCGAGCCGTGAGTTCGTGCTTGGCCTTCGTTCCGCGATTCGGATTGGGTCACGGTGAATCCCGCTGCCTCGACATGTGAAGCCAGGAGATCCAAGGGCCAGTAGTAGGCGGTGGCAACCGCATGGTCGAAGGGTTCGAGGGTGGGGCCGGTGAAGAACCCCAAGGCAAGGCCGCCACCGGGGCGAATGCAGCGAGCGAACTCTGCGAGCGCCTCACCGATTAGTTCGGGAATGGTGTGAATCAGTGAATACCAGGCAAGCACGCCGCCCAATGCTTCGGAGCCAACGTGCAAGCTTTCTGCCCGGCCACGTCGGTACCGTTCTTGGGGGTAGCTCCTTTGAGCGATTCTAATGAACTCGGGAACGGGATCTACACCCTCTACGGCAATCCCCAAGGTACTCAAATGATGTGTCCATTGTCCCGGACCGCAGCCGACGTCAAGCACCGTGCCCTTGATACTGCGCGCCCACGTTTCGACAAAAGCCACATCGGCCGCGGCAGCATGTTCAATGCTGCCGACCGCATCCACATACTGGCTTGCCTTGGCTCCATATGAGGACCTGACGGATTCAAAAGTCATAACGCCACTCTAGATGTTTTGGATCTGAGGGCACCCAATGCCGTCGCCTCAGAGCCTTCCCCCCTAATATTCCGTTCCGTGATCGTTTCCGAGATCCGGGTGTGGGCGTTCGAGACGATGGCAAGATATTCGGCATCTTAGGACATATCCGTTAAAACTGATCACCGATCCGCCGAATATTGCCTTCACCTAAATGGAAGATTTCGTCATGATTGTCTCTGAAGTTCGGCTTCTATGTGCGCCCCACCCCCATGAGCGCACAATAGACATGTAGAGTTTTTCCTAGTCGGTGACGTTGCTGCGAAGCGCTCGCCATCCGAGAAATTTTCATTTGAAGCGTTGTGCCAGGGCGTTGGATAATCTCCAGAACGTCTGGCCTTAAACAGAACCCTCAGAAGGAGACCAGCGTGAAAATCGCCGTCCTGACCAAACAGGTACCTGATACATGGTCGAGCCGTCGCTTGGACCTGCAAACCGGAATGCTCGACCGCGCAGCGGCAGACCTGGTCGCCGATGAGATCTGCGAACGCGCCTGCGAGGTCGCACTCCAAGCGGAAAAGTCATTGGACGAGGTTGAGGTCATTGCCGTCTCCATGGGAGATGAGAAGGCAGTGCTTGCACTGCGCCGGCTGCTCTCCATGGGCGCGCATTCGGCGGTGCATATCTCCGACCCGGCGCTGGCTGGGTCGGATATGATCTCCACCGCCCGGGTGCTCGCGGCGGCTCTTGCGAAACTCGACGTCGATCTGATTCTTGCAGGCAACGAATCGACCGACGGCAAGGGTGGCATGGTGCCAGCAATGATCGCCGAACTCCTTGACCGTCCACTGCTGCCCTACGCCGACGAATTGGAAATCAGCGCAAGCGAAGTGACCGGAACCAGCCAGCTGGGCGAAACCACCATGAATTTGAGCGTGCAGCTACCCGCCGTTGTCTCGGTGACGGAGAAGTCCGCCGAGCCACGCTTCCCGAACTTCAAGGGAATCCGTGCGGCGAAGACCAAGCCATTGGAAACGTGGACCCTGGCCGACCTCGGCATCGAGGCAGGTCCCGAGGCGGCCCACTTCCGTTCGGTGATGGTCTCTGCGGAGGACCGCCCCGAGCGAGTCGCCGGACCAAAGATTACCGATGACGGAACGGCAGCCACCCAGCTGGCCGACTTCCTGGCCGAGAAGCACTTTATCTAATTCAGCTCGGGTCTTTCCACAATCTTCATCCCCACGATTTGTCCTTGCTCAGGAGGATTTTCCCATGGTTCAAACCACCCACAGCGTGCTCGTCCATGTCCAGGTATCGCCGGACGGCTCCCCGCAGAACACCACCGCAGGCTTGCTTGGAACGGCCGCCCAGTTCGGTACCCCGGTCGCCGTTGCGGTCTGTGCCGCGGGCCAAGAGCAGCAGCTTGCGGCCAAGCTCGGTGAACTCGGCGCCGCCGAAGTTCACCTGCTGCCTACCGACCTTGACGCTTTGGCTCTTGGCTCGGCCGATGTGGCGGCGCTCGCCTCGGCCACCAGCACCGTGGCTCCGGCCGCGGTGCTGCTCTCCAATACGGCCTCCGGCCGCACCATTGCCGGTCGTTTGGCCATTCGGGTTGAGGGTGCCGTCTGCGTTGACGCGGTGGGCATGCGCTGGGCCGAGGACGAGCCGATCGCCATGCACTCGATTTTCGGCGGAGACGTCACCTCAGAATCCACCGTCGAGGGCGGACCGCGCATCTTCACGATTCGCCCCGGTGCCGTAGATGCCCGAGCCGAGTCCGTCGCGGCACCGCAGCTGACCATCATCGAGCCTTCGGCTCTGCCCAAGGTATCCAAGGGCGCCCAAATCCGCTCGGTCGAAGCGATGCAAAGCGATGCCTCCCGTCCGGATCTGCGCAGCGCCAAGATCGTCGTGTCCGGCGGACGCGGAGTGGGCTCGGCGGAAAAATTCGAAATCGTCGAGCAGCTGGCCGATCACTTCGGCGCGGCGATTGGCGCCTCGCGTGCCGCGGTGGATTCAGGCTTTGTCTCACCGAAGCTGCAGGTGGGCCAGACCGGTGTCATCGTCTCCCCGGACCTGTACATTGCCTTGGGCATCTCCGGGGCGATTCAGCACCGTGCGGGTATGCAGACCGCCAAGACGATCGTAGCCATCGATAAGGATGAGAATGCGCCGATCTTCGACCACGCAGACTTCGGCATCGTTGGCGACTTGTTTACCGTAGTCCCGAAACTGCTCGAGGAAATCCGCACCCGCCAAGGGTAATCACGGCATTCTCCACTCAGGTAGGTTCCGGCGAAGCATCACCTGCCGGATACGACGACGCGATGAGGTTCAACGATTATGACCAAGCAACGGATGGCAGGCTACACGCCCCTGCGCGCCAAGGTCGGGGTTAAACCCGATGCGGCTGCCGAGCCTGCACAGAAAATTGAGACACCACCGACGGCGAGCGTGCCCGCAGCACCGGTCACCGAACCGGTGGCCAGCGAGCCGGTACTCGCCGCTCCCCCAGTGCAGAGCGCTCCGGCCCCAGAACAGGTTCCTGCACCGGCCGAGACGGCGGCCGTTCAGCCTGAGCCTGTGCCGGCGCCCGTCTCGAACACCGCCGCTAGCTCCTCACGCCAACGCATGCAGGGCTATACCCCGCTCCGGGCTCCGGCCGCGGACGCCGCCAGCGCACAGGTCGCGGCACCGGCTGCCGCCGCTGCGGAAACCGCTGGCGTGGCCGCAGCAAAGCCGGCGGCACCGCCGAGCGAAACTCCGCCGGCACCGGCCCCGGAACCGGCTGCTCCGGCAATTGCCGCTTCGGGCGCCGAGGCAGCTTCGGCGGATTCATCCGAACGGGCTGCAGTTCCGTCCAATCGCATGCAGGGCTACACTCCCCTGCGCCAACGCGAGGATGCGACTGCCGGAAAGTCCTCCGAGTCTGCGGCTCCCGTTGCCGAGGCCCCAGTGGCTGTCCCGGTTTCCGAACCAGTCGCCGACGATGCAGCCGCACTCGGGCAACCACCGGTCGTTGAAGAAGCCGCCGAGCCCGCGGCCCAGAGGCCACCGGCCGTTGCGGAACCAGCCGCGCAGGCCGCGAGCGTGGCCCAGCCTCCCGTCGCGGAAAAGCGTCCGGCCTCCGATGCCCAAGGAACTTCAAAGATCAAGATGAAGCCCTGGGTCAAGCCGGCGATCATGGTGATCGGATCGGTCATTGTGGCCCTGCTGGTGGTTCTTGCCGCGCGCGGCTTGCGCACGCTGGAACCAATCCAGGACTTCATCGCCACCTATGACGGGCATTCAACCATGCCCGACACTGCGCCGCTCGGAATTCCGGCTTGGCTTGGTTGGCAGCATTTCTTGAATATGTTCTTTATCGTGCTGATCATCCGCACCGGGTTGCAGGTGCGGTATGAGAAACGACCGGCAGCGATGTGGACGCCCAAGGCGAACTCCTGGTTCTCCCCGAAGGGAAATAGTCCCAAGAAATATTCGCTCAGCATCTGGACCCATCAGGCCTTGGATGCGTTGTGGGTGCTGAACGGAGTGATCTTCGTGATCCTGCTGGCTATTACCGGCCAGTGGATGCGTGTGGTTCCGACCAGCTGGGATGTCTTCCCGAATATGTTCTCCGGCGCCATTCAATATGCCTCGCTCAACTGGCCTGTCGAAAATGGCTGGATTCATTACAATGCCTTGCAGATGACCTCGTACTTCCTCGTGATCTATGTGGCTGCCCCACTGGCCGTCTTGACCGGTGTCCGGATGTCCAGCTGGTGGCCGACTCAGCCTAAGGCCTTGAATCGGGTCTATCCGATCGAGCTGGCCCGCAAGGTGCATTTCCCGGTGATGCTCTTCTTCGTCGCCTTCGTGCTGGTCCACGTATTCCTGGTATTCACCACCGGCGCGTTGAAGAACCTGAACCACATGTATGCCTCGCGGGACGCGGCCGATGCATGGGGGCTGGTGATCTTCTTGGTCTCGGTGGCGGTGGTCGCGGCGGCTTGGGTGTTCATGAAGCCAATGTTCCTCCTGCCGGTGGCAACGATGACCGGCAAAATTTCCAAGAACTAGGTCCGCTTGCCACGGCGCCTGCAGGCTTCTCAGCGGAGCCGGCAGGCGCCGTTTGGCATCTCAGAACACCGCTTCGAAAAGCAATAGCTTCGATTCACCGTCGTCGGCACGCACCATGCGAATCTCTTCGCCGGCCGCGATCTGCACAAACCCGAATTTCGCATGCAGGCGTAGCGATGAGACGTTTCGTTCGTTGGTGAAGTAGTACGCGCGCCGGCTCCGCGCAGCGATCCATTCCAGACGCGCCGCGGTGAGGGCCTGGCCAATTCCATGCCTGCGCCAGTTTGGATCTA
>NZ_JBQSYL010000037.1:0-29980 GCF_052379245.1 Glutamicibacter sp. AOP12-B1-11
CCTCAAGCGCACGCATAACACCGTGTATCATCCGGCCGGCAGCGTGCGGATGGGGGCTGTAGAGGATGCGATGTCGCCGTTGGATCCTCAGCTGCGGGTTAAGGGGGTGACCGGGTTGCGGGTGGCCGATGCGTCGGTGATGCCGGAGTTGGTGACGGTGAATCCGAATCTCACGGTGATGATGATCGGTGAGCGCTGCGCCGAACTGATCCGCGGCAGCTGAGCCAGCTGCCAGTGGGGATTGCCGCCGGATATACGGCGGCAATCCCCGCTTCAAGTTGTGCCACCATTGCCAACGGCCAATTGATCGTTGGCCTTGCGACCGCTAAACCGCTTGGATCTCCGGCGCACGCTTGGTCGCCGTGATCACCCCACGCGGGACCTCCCCACGCAACACCGCATCGAGGTTCTCCCACACGGTCTCGATGCGCCGCGCCACGTTTTCCCAGCCCACACCGGCCATATGCGGGGTGCAGAGCACGCTCTGAAGCTCCAGCAGTTCGCTGTTCAGGCTCAGCGGCTCGCTTGCGAACACGTCCAGTCCGGCTCCGGCGATTCGCCCTTCGCGCAGCGCCTGGATCAGCGCTTCCTCATCGATCACCTCGCCGCGCCCGACGTTGACCAGCACGCTGCGCGCGTTCATCTTGGCCAGTTCTTCGCGGCCGATCAGCTTCTCCGAGTCGGCGTTCAGCGGAAGATTCACGCAGACGACGTCCGAGACGCGCAGCAGTTCATCGAGCGAGACCTGCTTGGCGGAGATCAGCTCGGAGACGGTCAGCGGGATTTCGGCGTTGTCGTAGAAGACCACGTTCGCCCCGAAACCGTGATGCACCACCTTGCCCACCCAGCGCCCGATATTTCCCAGCCCCACGATGCCCACGGTCTTGCCGTAGAGCTCCGAGTAGGAGGCTTCGTCCAGGTCTTGACGCCATTTGCCTTCGCGCAGCGCCGCGGTGGAGGCCGGGATGCGGCGCAGCAGGGTGAGGATCAGGGTGAGCGCGTGCTCGGCGACGGAGATCGAGTGGGTTTTCATCTGCGCGACGGGAATGCCCAGGTCGTTGAGCACCTCCAAGGGCAATTGCCCGTAGCCCGAGCTCATGTACTGGATGAACTTCGCCTTTCCCGCGGCCCGGAAGACTTCTTCGGGGATTTCGATGCCCGCGATAATGAAGTCCGTCTCCGCCGCTTCGCGGCACATGCGCTGGACCGAGGTGCCGGCGGGCAGCACGGTCAGCTGGAACCCCGCCGGAGTGGAGCGTTCCAGCCCGTCGATGTAGTCCTTCAGTGGGTTCAGAAAAAGTACCTTCTGATTCATCTTCCGTACCTTCCTAGAAGCTCTGGGTGGATAGCTTGGCGGTGGACTTCAATGCCTGGAGCACCGCGTCGGTGACTTGTCCGGTGCTGGCGGTGCCGCCGATGTCCTTGGTGCGCGGCCCGCTGGCCAGCACCTGTTCCACCGCTTCGTTGATGTGGCGTGCGGCTTGCAGGCAGGCGGCATCTGCGCGGCGTTCGCCAAGCCAGTTCAGCATCATCGCGGCGGAGAGTATCATCGCGATCGGGTTGGCGATGCCGGTCCCGGCGATATCCGGGGCGCTGCCGTGCGAGGGCTGGAAGACCCCGTGGCTCAGGCTCACATCGGCCGAGGGGGCCACGCCCAGCCCGCCGACCAGCCCGGCGGCGATCTCCGAGGTGATGTCGCCGAAGATGTTCTCGCTGACGATCACGTCGAAGCGTTCCGGATCGGTGACCAGGTACATCGAGCCGGCATCGATGTAGAACTTGTTGCTCTCGATGTCGGTGTTCTTCGCGGCCACCTCGTCGAAGACCTTCTCCATCAGCACATTGCTGCGCAGCGCATTGGACTTGTGCAGCAGGGTGACCCGTCCCGGGGTGCCGCGCGTGCGCCGGGCGCGGGCCTCGGCGAAGGCCACGTCGAAGAGTTTCTCGCAGGTGGCGCGGGTTATGGTCATCCGGTCGGAGGCCTGCTCATCGCTGGGCTCGTGGGCATCGTGGAGCCCGGCGAACATCCCCTCGGAGGTCTCGCGGATGACCAGCATGTCCACGCTTTCGGCCTTCACCGCGGAAGGCACGCCGGCGAAGAGCTTCACCGGGCGCAGGCTGGCGAAGAGTTTGTAGTGCGCACGCATTTCCACCTGAGCACCGAGCTCCAGGCCGTGCTCGTCGCGCACATTGGGAAGCCCCATGGCGCCGAAGAGCACCGCATCGGTTTCGCCTATCACGTCCATGTCCGCCGCGGTGATCTTGCGTCCGGTGCGTCGGTAGAGGTCGGCGCTGAAGTCATAGGTGGTGTAATTCAGCTTCAGGTCGAACTGCTTTTCGCATTCGCCGAGCACCGCCAGTGCGGAGTCTAGGACCTCGGGGCCGATCCCGTCGCCGGGGATCACCGAAATTTCGTACTGCGCCATAACTTTCCTACCTTCGACGATCATTCCCACCTTATGGGAAATTGTTGCTATTTAGTGGGAACACGATAGCAGGGGGCGAGGGGAATCACCAGCCCGTAGCGCGGCATTTCCACTCTTGATTGCACCCCTCGATTTCCCATACAGTAGGAATTAGTTACCTCCAAGTGGCAATAACCGCCGACCGGGACGGTATTTCCCTCCAGTGAAAAGGCCAAGCACTTGTCCGAGACCACCGCAAACCGCCAGCTCGACCGCATCTGCCTGATTCTTGACGCGCTGGAATTCGGCGACGCCACGGCCAGCGAATTAGCCCGACGCACCGGGCTGTCAACCTCCACCGCACACCGGTTGGCGCTGAATCTGGCCGAATACGACTTCCTGCGCCGCGAACCCTCGGGCAGCTTCAGCCTCGGCCGGCGCTTTGTGCGCAGCCGCCTGGAAATCGTGGGGCTCAGCTACCTGACCGAGCTGCGCGACACCACCGGGGAGACCGCGCAGCTGTGGATCCGCCGCGGAGACTCGCGCGTCTGCGTCGCCTCGGTCGACTCGCGGCACGAGCTGAAAGCCACCCTGCCCGTCGGCGCCAGCCTGGCCCTGCCCCACGGCTCCAGCGGCCGGCTGCTGGCCTTCGATGCCGCGGCCATTTCCGCGGTGGAAGCCAACGGCTGGGTGGAATCGGTGGGACTGCGCACCCCGGGCCTCGGCTCGGTCAGCGCGCCGATCACCCAGAAAGACCACGTGGTGGCCTCCATCTGCCTGGCCATGCCGCTCTCGCGCTGCGCGGTCTCCCCCGGCGCGGACCACGGAGCGCTGGTGGCCCACACCGCCGCGCAGATTTCCCAGGCCTTCGCCAACCAACGCTAGGGGCGTGCGCGAGCGCGCGGCGAGAAGAACCTAAACTTGAAGCCATGACTGCAACACTGGTGGCCAAGGACCTTGCCGGGGGCCACGCCGATCGAACCCTCTTCTCCAATCTCAGCTTCACGCTCTCCCCCGGAGAGGTCTATGGCATCGTGGGCGCCAATGGCGCCGGCAAGACGACCTTGCTGCGGCTGCTGGCGGGGGTCGACGAGCCGATGGTCGGGAGCGTATCCACCGCCCCGGACGGCGCGTTCATCGGCTGGATGCCGCAGGAGCACGAGCGGATCGCCGGCGAATCCATCGCCGCGTACCTGGCCCGCCGCACCGGCTGCGCGCAGGCCACCGCCGCCATGGAAGCCACCGCCGAGGCGCTGGGCTCCGGGGATCCCGGGGCCGATGACGCCTATGCGGTGGCCTTCGAGCACTGGATGGCCTCCGGGGCCATGGACCTGGAGGACCGCGCCCCGGGCGTGCTGGCGGAGCTCGGCTTCGAGCTGCCCATCGACTCGCTGATGACCGCGCTGTCCGGCGGGCAGGTGGCGCGCATCGCGTTGGCCGCCCTGCTGCTCTCGCGCTTCGATCTGGTGCTGCTCGACGAACCCACCAACGATCTGGACCTGGCCGGACTGCAGCGTCTGGAAAGCTTTATCACCTCGCTGCGCGCGGGCGTCGTGCTGGTCTCCCACGACCGCGAATTCCTGGCCCGCTGCACCACCGGCATCGTGGAGCTGGATCTGGCGCAGCACCAGGTCGCGGTCTACGAGGGCGGCTACGACTCCTATCTGGAGGAACGCGAGATCAACCGCCGCCATGCCCGCGAGGCCTACGAGGAGTTCGCCGGCAAGAAGGCCGATCTGGTCTCCCGGGCCCGCACCCAGCGCGAATGGTCTTCCCAGGGGGTGCGCAACGCGATGAAGAAGAACCCGGATAACGACAAGCTGCGCCGCAAGGCCTCCAACGAGTCCTCCGAGAAGCAGGCGCAGAAGGTGCGGCAGATGGAATCGCGGATCAAGCGTCTGGAAGAGGTGGCCGAACCGCGCAAGGAATGGGTGCTGCAGTTCGAGATCGCCGCGGCCGAGCGTTCCTCATCCGTGGTCTCCACGCTCAACGAGGTCGCCTTGGAGCGCGGGCTTTTCAGCTTCGGCCCGCTGTCCATCCAGCTGAACGCCGGGGAGAAGATCGGCATCACCGGACCCAATGGCGCGGGGAAGTCCACGCTGCTGAACCTGCTGCTGGGCAAGCTGTCCCCGGATTCGGGCACCGCAACGCTGGGCACCTCGGTAGCCATCGGCGAGATCGACCAGGCGCGCAGCTACCTGCCCGAAGAGCTGCCCCTGGGCACCGCCTTCGAAAACGCCCTGCCGGAGATGACCTCGGCCGATGCACGCACCCTGCTGGCGAAATTCGGGTTGAAGGCCAACCATTCGGCCGCCCTGGTCGGTGCGCTCTCCCCCGGGGAACGCACCCGCGCTGGCTTGGCGCTGCTGCAGGCGCGCGGGGTGAATCTGCTGGTGCTCGACGAGCCCACCAACCACCTCGATTTGCCGGCCATCGAACAGCTCGAAGAGGCGCTGGAAAGCTACGAAGGCGCGCTGCTGCTCGTCACCCACGATCGGCGGATGCTGGAAAATGTGCGTCTCGACGCGCGCTGGGAAATCTCGGACGGCCAGCTCACCGTGCGCCACTGACCGGGCGCGGTCCTCTTGCCAAGGACTTGGACGGCAAATACGATCGAAACAATTTGAAATTCTGCCCGCCGGACAGTCAGTTCACAGATATTCAACGTAAGCTTTTAAATATGGGAGCCGAGTTTTTCAGTTCTTTCGACTGTGAAGTCGACGCCTATACCCCAAGGATATTTACATGAGTAGCAGTTCAGTCATGGAATCCACCGCACCTTCCGTCAAACCCGGTGATCCGAAAAGCTTCTTCCACGTGAAGAAGCTCGTCGCCGATGCCGGTTTGGTCCAGCGCCGCCGCGGCCACTACCTCGGCGTGGCGATCGTCTTAACCGTCCTGCTGGGCGGCACGATTGCCGGATTCGTCCTGCTCGGAGACAGTTGGTTCCAGCTGCTTATGGCCGGCGCCTTGGGCCTCTTGCTGACCCAATTCGCCTTCCTCGCCCACGAAGCGGCGCACCGCCAGATCCTGACTTCGTCAAAGGGCAATGACAAGCTGGGCCAGTTCCTGGCCAACATTGTGGTCGGCATCAGCTACCAGTGGTGGATGAACAAGCACAATAAGCACCACGCCACCCCGAACACCATCGGCAAGGACCCGGATATCGAGTGGGACACCATCTCGTTCCAGACCGAAGATGCCAAGCGCCAGCGTGGTGTGCTCAAGTGGATCACCGAGCGCCAGGGATACCTGTTTTTCCCGTTGCTGACCATGGAGGGCCTGAACCTTCACATGCTCTCGATCAAGTACCTGTTCCGCGCGAACCGGGTGAAAAACCGCAAACGCGAAATGTTCTCCATCGCGCTGCGCATCGTGATCTACCTGGCCGCGATCTTCTACTTCCTGCCCATCGGCATGGCCTTCGCCTTCATCGGCGTACAGCTGGCAGTCTTCGGCGTCTACATGGGTGCGTCTTTCGCACCGAATCACAAGGGCATGCCCATGATTCCGCAGACCGCACGCATCGACTTCTTCTCCCGCCAGGTTCTGACCGGGCGTAACATCATGGCGAAGTCCAGCTGGGGCAACCGCATCCTGTCGCATGTCTATGGCGGGCTGAACTACCAGGTGGAGCACCACCTGTTCCCGTCGATGCCACGCGCCAACCTGGCTGCCGTGTCCAAGATCGTACGCCAGTACTGCGAGGACCACCAGGTTCCGTACACCATCGCCACCGTGCGTGAGTCCTACTCCCAGGTCATCACCTACCTGAACAAGGTTGGCCTCTCGGCCCGCGACCCATTCGATTGCCCGATGGTCACCGGTTTCCGAACCATCTAGTTTTCCCGCACCGCGCAAAGCCTCAGGGGAGGATCCATTTCGGATCCTCCCCTGAGGCTTTTTTGCCGCCGCTTGGGCCCTTGGCTACTCACCGCGTTTCAGCGTGCCGACCTCCGCGTTATCCGCGTCCAGGACGAGCATGGTATCGCCCGAGACCTGGGCGGCCACCGCGGAAGCCAACCACGGGTCGATTCCCGGGCAGTACATCTTGGTGCTGCTCAGCTGCTCGAAGCGGATCTCGCCGTCGGCCTCGCTCCATTGCCCGGCGATCCGATTGCAGCCATCGTTGCCCGACACCTTTCCATCCTCGGCCAGCTCGAGCCACGGACTGCCCTGCGCCTTCTCGCCCCAGAGCCCGGCGGGGTCCGCGCCCGCCCCGGAGCTACCGGCGCAGGAGGCAAGGCTCACCGCAAGGAGCGGCATCACTAGAACTGCTAGAAATCGCTTCATAGTCCCAGCGTAGAACGAGGCGGGCGGCGATCCAACGAAGTAGCAATAATTCGTGGCCCGCACCCGGCACACCCCGATGGATTGCCCAGCTTGGCCGGCTGCGCCCGGGGCGCAAGGACTTCTTCGCCCGATCTTTAGGTCCCCTTTCGCCCTTGGCCAGAAGCGCGCAGACTAAGAGGATGGGTACCGAAGCAGCACCGATGTTCGCCGATCGACACGATGCCGGCAGGCAGCTGGGAGTTCGGCTCGCCAGCAACCTGCCGCCGGCAAATTACCTGGTCGCCGGCTTGCTGCGCGGAGGAGTGCCGATCGCCGCCGAGGTCGCCGAGGCGTTAGGTGCCCCGGTGGCCGCTATGACGGTGCGCAAATTGGGGGTTCCGGGCTTTGCCGAGACGGCCTTCGGCGCGCTGGCCAGCTATCGCGGCAGCCTCGCAACTTACCTCAACCCCGCGATCCATGCCCAGGTGCTCGCCGACTTCGGACGGTCCACGGTGGAGAAGGTGGAAGGCCGCGCCCGCACCGAGGCCGACCGGCTAGCACGGGTCTTCGCCGACTACGCTCCCCCGCTAGCAGGAGCCACCCTCGTCCTATGCGACGACGGGCTGGCCACCGGGGCCACGATGAAGGCGGCCCTGCTGCTCGCCCGCCGGCTCGGCGCCCACCGACTGATCGCCGCCGTGCCGGTGGCCCCGGCAACGTCGCCCGAGGAATTGGCCGAATTCTGTGATGAGTACTTCGCGTTGCACCTCCCGCAGTATTTTGGCGCCGTGGGCCGGTTCTACGACCGATTCGATGCCACCGGCGAGCAACAAGCGCTCGCCCTCCTGCGCGCAACAAGTTGAGCACGCACGACAGCTGCCATCACCCGACCCGGGGTGATCGAGGCCTCCACAAAGTTGAACTTCAGCAGCAAGCCGATGAAGCCGGCAGCAGCGCTTTCGAGCGGTCGCTTAGGCGATCGAGATCAGGTCCCGGTGCCCTTTGCGCTGATCGATAATGGCGACAAACATGGTGATCAGCACCAGCAGCGCGATGGCTACGAAGGAGAAGCTCATCGCGTTGGTCCAGCCGGACAGATGGTTCGCACCGTAGAAGATCGCGGTGATCATTGCCAGGCCCACTGCGGTGCCGACACGCTGCGAGGTCTGCATGAGCCCTCCGGCGCTGCCGGAGTTTTCCACGGGAACTTCCATCAGCGTCAAGGTCTGGTTCGGGGAAATAATGAATCCCTGCGCGATGCCGATGAAGGCCAGCGAGAGCATCATCCACCAGATGTTGAGCAGACCCCGTGCTTCGAGCTCCACCACCATAATCGTGGCCAGCAGGCCGAACAACGCGCTGCCGGCGCCGAAGACGATCAGCTTGCGTCCGACACTCATCACGTAGTTTCCCGCCAGCTGGGAACTGACTGCCGAGAGCAAGGCCGCCGGCAGGCAGATCAGCCCCGCCTGCAGGGCGCTGAAGTCCAGCGCGCTTTGCACATAGATGGCCACCAGAACCCAGACGCTGCTGACTCCCATGAAGTACAGCCCGGCGATCAGGCTTCCGTTGGTGAAGCTGGAAATCTTGAACAAGGACAACTCGACCATCGGGGCGCGTCCGCGCGCCTTGTACTTCTTCTCCCAGTGCACCCAGAAGACCAAGATCCCCAGGCCCACGACGAGCAGCGCCCACAGGGCGGGGTTTTCGCGCCCCTGCACAAAAGGCAGCAGGAAGGCGAGCAGGCCGGCCGCCAGCAATATGCCGCCCACCGGGTCCAGATCCAGCTTTCCGGTGCCGCGCACGAGCAGCGGTCGGGGAAGCCACAGCAGGGCCAAGAGCACGGCGATGATGCCCACCGGTACGTTGATCAAGAAGGTCCAGCGCCACCCGGCATCGGGGCCGAGCCAGCCGATGAGGAAGCCGCCGAGCACCGGGCCGATCGCCACGGAGACGCCGATGACGGTACCGAGCAGCCCGTAGGCGCGTCCGCGTTCGGGGCCCTTGAAATGCTGCTGGATCATGCCCATCACCTGCGGGTTGAGCAGCCCGGATCCCAAGCCCATAATGAATCTGGCAATGTTCAGGCTCGTTGGGTCCGGCGCCAGGCCAGCGAGGATGGATGAGAGCGTGAAGATGACCACGCCGGCAACGAACACCACGCCGCGGCCCAGCACGTCTCCGGCACGGCCGGCGGCCACCAGCACCACACCGAAGGTCAGCGCGTAGCCGGCCAGCACCCACTGCATATCGGCTTCGGAGGCACCGAGGGTGGTCTCGATCGATGGCAGCACCACGTTCACGATGCTGACGCTGACCAGGGACATGAACATGGTCGCCAGCAGCACCCAGAGCAGTCGCCAGCGCGCGCCGGACGACAGCGGTTCCGGTACCGTCAAAGATCGCTCGGGCATAGTCCAACTTTCCACGATTTAGCTGCGCCAGCGGCGGTGGCCGGATGGCGTGCACAAGTAGTTCAGCGCACGGAGTCGAGAACTTATTCCCTAGTGGGAGGCCACGTTCTTGGCCAGGATTGCTTCGATCGCGATGATGCGCAGTTCGATCAGGTCCTCGAACATTTCGTCGCTGGTTTGGCCGGGCAGCTGCAGCGCCGCGCGGCATTGCGGCGCGGCCACCTGCGCGGCGGCATCCAGCCGCGATTCTGGCATCACGCGGGTGACAAGTTCTTTATGCTCTTCGGGCAGCCGGTCATAGGTGTAGTCGAAGCGCAGCCCGAAGCCGAGCACATCCTGCTCCAGGGCGCGAACCATGGTCACCGCGGTGTTCAGCGGCAAGTTGATATCGACGTAGAACTGGAGCAATCTCTCAACCAGCAGCGCATGCCGTGGACCGATGGTCACATTGACGTTTTCCTCCATGCCCACCAGTGAGGCCCGCGGGAACGCCCGATGGAGCCGGCGCGATTCGGCATAGGCCATGCGTACGCTCGCCTGCCAGTGCGCCGGATCAAAATCGATCAGCGGCGCCTTGTCCAAGAAGAGCTCCACCGCGAGGTTGATGATTTCCTGGCGGTCCTTGACGTAGTTGTAGAGCGCGCGCGGGGTCACCTTGAACTCGGTGGCCAGGCGGTGCATGGTCACCGCCGCGAAGCCTTCGTCCCCGGCGATGATCAGCGCCCGTTCGACCAGATCCTCGCGGGCGAATGTGGTCCAGTTGGAATCCTTGCGTGGGCGGCCGCGCCCGCGCTTTGCAGAAATCTCCGGTGGCTGGTTTGTGGCTTCGCTCATAGCAACAGTCTAGGCCTAGACAGCGCCCGCTTTCGGTCTCTCGCCGGCCGACCGGTTTTTATCGCAACAATGGGTCTAATACAGCGCCAGCAGCTTGCGTGCCCGCTCGTGCCAGAGATTTCCGGCGAGCGCCAAATGCCCTACGGCGAACGCGACGCCTCCGGAAGCCCATGGGCCGATGAGCGCCAGCGAGCCGATGGAGTTGAACGCGGCGACCAGGCCGGCGGCGATCACCAGAATGCCGACGCTGACCAAGAGGATGTGCGCCCACCATTGGCGGGTGGGCAGCAGCACCGCGAGCAGGCCGAGCAGGCTCGCCGGACCGATGATCAGCCAGCCGTTCAGCTCACTGGTGCGCAGCCCCGCGGAAACCACCCAGACCCCGGTGGCCAGCACGAGCAATGCCCCGGCGATCAGCCACAGCGGGCCGGGCCGGGCCATGGAGCCGCGCATCATGATCAGTGGAGTGAGCACCTGCGCCCAGAGCAGCACGGTGATGGGCAGGAAGAAGAGTCCGATGCCCGAGGACCCCACGACCACCACGAGCGTCATGAAGCTCGCACCGAGCAACCCGATGACCGTGGAGAAAATGTTCTGCAGGTAAAGGCCCACCACGCTGAGCAGCACCGGCAGGATCGCCACCCAGATCACCTGCGCTCCGACCAGCGCTTCGAGCCGCGCTAGTCCCCCGTTCGCGCCGTCGGCGAAGGGCGTCCAGTCGCCGGCGTTCCCCGGTGCCGCAATGGGGCCGAAGTACACCACTACGGTGGTGAGCAGCGCGAAGGCGAGGATCGGCCAACCGAGGATGCGGTTCAGGAATTCTTTGCCGCTGCGCACCTGGAGCGCCTCGGGTGCGGTGCGCTGGAATTTCGCCGCGCGCATGCCCGCGGTTCCCAGCTGTTCGATCAGCTCAACCTGGGTGCGGCCACGCCCCGGGAGCTTGTGGATTTTTGCTCGGGTCTGCTCGATGATCTTATTTCGTTCCGCAGGAGTCAGGTGGCTCAACTCGTGGCGCAGCTGCTCCACATATTTGCGCGAGGCTCGGGGAAGGCGTGACTTCATGGGGCTTACTTTACGCGGTGGACCGGCCAGTTTCGCGAAGGCGGATGGGACACCGCGTTTGCGGTGTCCCATCACGTGGCAGTCCCTTTTCAGGGCGATCGGCAGGCGCCTATTTTCCGGCCCCTGCGGTCAGTCCGCCAACGATGTACTTCTGCAGGAACAGGAACAGCGCCATCACCGGGATCGCGGCGAGCACCGCACCGGCGGCGAACACCGACCAGTTTGAGGTGAACTCCTCGGAAACGTAGGAGTACAGGCCCACCGCCAGGGTCTGGTTTTCCGGGCTGACCAGCACCACGGAGGCGATCACGAAGTCGCTGGTGGTGGAGATGAAGGACAGCAGCCCCACCACGGCGAGGATCGGTGCGACCAGGCGCAGGATCATGGTGAAGAAGATCCGTGCGTGCCCGGCCCCGTCGATCTTGGCGGCCTCGTCGATTTCCACCGGCACGGTGTTGAAGAACCCGTACATCAGATAGGTGTTCACGCCCAGCGCGCCGCCGAGGTAGACCATGATCAGCGCGATCTGGTTGTCGATGCCCAACCCCGGGTACACCTCTCCCAGCGTGGTCAGCAGGATGAAGATCGCCACCACGGCCAGCAGCTGCGGGAAGATCTGCACGACCAGCAGCGAGACCAGCCCGAAGCGCCGCCCCTTGAAGCGCATCCGGCTGAAGCTGTAGGCGGCGAGAGCGCCGAGGAAGACCGAGGCGGCGGCGGTGGTCAGCCCGATGAACATGGTGTTGGCGAACCAGGCAGCGAAGGGACGCTGTTCGTTGGCGAACAGCTTGGCGTAGCTTTCGAAGCCGATGGTGGAGAAGAAGCCGTTGGAGGAGAGCAGGGTGCCATTGGGATTCAGCGAGGCGGAGAGCACGTAGAGCAGCGGGAAGGCCGCGTAGATGCACAGGGCCACACCGATCAGGTGCCGCCAGCCGGTGGCCGCGAACCATTGGCCAAAGCCCTTTTTCGGCGCCTTGCGTGGGGTGGAAATCGAAGTACTCATTAGTTCAGTTCCTCCAAGGCCTTGGTCTGCTTGAAGCTGATGACCGCGACGAGCGAGACGATCAGGAAGATGATGATGGAAAACGCGCTGGCCAGCCCGTAATCGCGTTGCGAGCCGACGAAGGCGACCTTGTACACCATGGAGATCAAGATGTCCGTGGCCCCGACGTTCATCCCCGAATCGGCTAGCCGCGGCCCGCCCTCGGTGAGCATGTAGATCACGTTGAAGTTATTGAAGTTGAACGCGAAGGAGGAGATCAGCAGCGGGGCGACGGAGACCAGCAGCAGCGGCAATTTGATCAGCCGGAAGATCTGCCAGGGTTTGGCCCCATCGATCTTGGCCGCCTCGGCCAGTTCGTCGGGAATCGACTGCAGCGCACCGGTGCACACCAGGAACATGTACGGGAAGCCCAGCCACAGGTTGACCCAGAGCACCGAGAACTTCGCCAGCCACGGGTCGGTCAGCCACGGGATCGACGCCCCGCCGAAGAGCACCTGGTTCACGTAGCCGAAGTCCTTGTTCAGCATGCCGGCCCAGACCAGGCCGCCGAGGAAGGCGGGGAACGCGTAGGGCAGGATCGAGATCACCCGGTAGACCTTGCGCCCCTTCATCCGCAGGTCGTTGAACACGATGGCCAGGAATAGGCCGAGGAAGAAGCTGGTGGCCACCGAGAGGAAGGCGAAGCCAAAGGTCCAGGCGGTCACGGAGATCAGCGAGCCGCGGATCGAGGAGTCGGTAACCGCGCGGGTGAAGTTGTCAAAGCCCACGTTGATCGACCAGCCGGGCATGAGCTGCTCGCCGCTTGGCGCGCTATAGGCTCCGACTCCGGTATCCCGGTAGACGAGGCCGGTGGCCGAATCGGTCATCGTGTCCGCGTTTGGCTCATAGACCAGGGTGGAGGTGTATTGGTAGGCGGTGCGCCCGTCGGAGGTGCGCAGCGTTCCGTCGGCCGGGTTCTCGCTGATCGGCACCGCCAGCGAGGTGACTTCCTGCTGGCGGCCGAGCAGGTCGGCGAAGGAAAGCTGGGTGTACTGCCCTAGCGCGTCCGGGTCGATGGGTGCCAGCGGGTGCTGGACGTCGCCCACCAGCGACTGCCCCTCGCGTTCGACCAAGAGGGCCAGGCCATCGGCGCCGTCGAGCACGGTGACCGGGTAGCCGGCGGATTCCGGCACGCGCTGCTGGTTGGTTTGCAGCAGCGACATGATCGCGTCGTCCTTGTCCGAATTATGCCCGGAGCCGTAGTTGGTGAAGGCGATATACCCGGTGTAGCCGATCACGAAGACCTGGAAGATCAGCAGGAACACCGCCCCGGGAGCCAGGTACTTTGCCGGCAGCCAGCCGCGCTTGAAGTAAATGGCGTTGATGACCAAGGTGATCACCGCGATGATGCTGGCGATCAGCAGCGCATCCTTGGCTACGGCCAGGAACACCGCGAAGATCGCCGTCGCGTCGAGGACCGCGATGGCCAGGATCTTGACGAGCATCGCTCCGAGCCCGGCGTTCAGGTTGCGCGTGAAGCCTTGGGCCGTGGAAGAAAGCTTAGCTGGTTCATCCTGCGGCGCACGGTCTTTCGGCGCGGTGGTTTTCATGGTCATCCCGTAATTCCTCGAGCGGTCTTTAGTGAGCGATAATCGATGCTGCGGCCGCCGGGGTCCGCCCAGGCGGGTCGGATCCCAGCGGCCGCTGGTGTCTACTTGGAAATTGCGGCTTCGATGTCCGCAGCCATTTCATCCCAGCGCTTGACTGGATCCTTGGCCTTGCCGGAGATGATATCCGCCTCGGCCACACCCCAGAATTCCCAGACCGCTGCCATTTCCGGCACGTTCGGCATCGGAACGCCGTTCTCGCCGACCTCGCCGAAGGCGGCAACTACCTCGTCGACTTTGGCTGCTTCGAAGGCAGCCTTGTTTGCCGGCGGGCGATCGCCGACCGCATACAATTCGGTCTGCACCTCTTCGGTGCCGATGTAGTTGGTCAAGAATTCGGTGGCTGCCAACAGGTTTTCGGTCTTGGAGGAGACGAAGAACCCCTGGACGGCGACAAATGGCTGGGCCGGTTCGCCGCCGGCGCTGGGGATCGGGTCGATGGCGAGCTCGATTTTCGCTTCTTCGGCGGCCTCGACGTTCCATGGGCCGGTGATCAGGAATGGCGAGTCTCCGGAGATGAACTTCTCCTTGGCGATGTCGCTGTCCACCGAGGTTTTCAGCGTGCCTTCCTTGCCCTGCTCGGCCATCCACTTGGCGAATTCTGCACCGCCGTCGTTGCCCAGTTCCAACTTGCTGGCGTCGTAGGCGCCGGTCTCATCGGTGCCGAAGACCGGTGCGCCGAAGGAGGTCTGGAATGGGTACAGGTGGAAGGGGTCCCCGGTTTCGGAGACCTGGACCAGGAATGGGAATTCGGCACCCGATTCTTCGCCCGCCTCGATCATGTCCTCAAAGCTGGCCGGTGCTTCACCGGCCAGCTCGGTATTGCGCAGCAGCGCCAGGTTTTCGGTGGCGTATGGAACGCCGTAGGCCTTGCCCTCGTAGCTCATCGCGGTGACCGCGACGTCTTGGAAGTCCGCCGCCTTATCGCCGAGTTCGACCGGCTGCACGACGCCGTTGTTTACCAGGTTGCCCAACCAGTCGTGGGCGCCGATGGTGATGTCTGGACCCTTGCCGGTGGGAACCTGGCGAAGGAAGTCTTCCTGGATCTTGGAAAAGTCCTTGATGACCAGATCCACTTTCACGCCGCTGCTGGCGGCGAATTCCTTGGCCGCCTGTTTCAGCACCGGTTCGCGGTTGGCGTCCACCCAGACGGTCAGCGATCCGGCGGATGCCGGTGCCGAGGAGGAAGCCGCCGGGGAGTTGGAGGCCGCCGGTTCAGTGCTCGTGCCGGATCCGCCGCAGGCGGTCAGCGAGAGGGCGGCGATGGCCGTCATGGCCCCGCCGACTATCAGGGAGCGAGTATTCACCTTCATTGGGTGTACCTTTCGTGGCAACTTGGTTCATCTGCGCCGGCTGAGTCTCGATCTGCTGCGCCTGGGCCGGACTGATTTTGTGTCGTGAATCACGACGCGAATGTAAGCGTTTCCAGAGTGACACAAATCATCAGGCTTGGCAACACCTCCCGCAGGCATCCGGGATCGATCGACCCTCACCCCACCGAACTCGCCTACGGCTTAACGGTTTACTGGAAGCGTTTACAATCGTGCGTTCATCGCCTATCGTTACCGGCATGACTCAATCGCGCACTCTTTCGGAATCCTCAGCGTCCGGGCACGGCTCGGAATGGTGGCGCACCTCGGTGATCTACCAGATCTACCCCCGTTCCTTCGCCGACGCCAACGGGGACGGCATTGGCGATCTGGCAGGCATCACCTCGCGCCTCGATTCCCTAGCCGACATGGATATCGACGCTATCTGGCTCTCCCCCTTCTTCACCTCCCCGCAAAAAGATGGCGGCTACGACGTGTCCAACTACTGCGATGTCGATCCGCTGTTCGGCACCTTGGCCGACTTCGACAAGATGGTGGCCCGGGCCCACGAACTCGGCTTGCGCGTGATCATCGATCTGGTGCCAAACCACTGCTCCGATCAGCACCCCTGGTTCCAGCAAGCTTTGAACGCCGCACCCGGCTCTCCCGAAAGAGACCGCTTCATCTTCCGCGACGCCCCCGCCGGCGCGCTGCCCAACAACTGGGAGTCGGTGTTCGGCGGCCCCATGTGGACCCGCACCGCCGCACCGGACGGCTCCCCAGGCCAGGCCTATCTGCACATCTTCGATTCCTCCCAGCCCGACTTCAACTGGCATAACGAGGAGGTGCGCGCCATGTTCCGCGATGTCTTGCGCTTCTGGCTGGACCGCGGCACCGACGGATTTCGCGTGGATGTCGCCCACGGCATGATCAAGGCCGAGGGCTTGCCGGATTTCACTCCCCCGGCGCACGGCGATTCCATGGGCGGCGACGAGGTGCTCGCCCCGTGGTGGGGCCAGGACGGCGTGCACGAAATCTACCGCGACTGGCGCCAGGTGCTGGACGAGTACGAAGGCGAGCGGGTGCTTTGCGCCGAAGCCTGGGTCAGCCCGCTGGAGCTGATGGCCAAGTGGGTGCGTGATGACGAAATGCATCAGGCATTCAACTTCCCGTATTTGGGCACCGAGTGGGATGCGCCCGCGCTTCGGCAGGTCATCAACGACTCCCTGCGCGCCTTCCGCGCCGTCGGCGCGCCGAGCACCTGGGTGCTCTCCAACCACGATGTGGTGCGCCATGCCTCGCGCCTGGCATTGCGCGACGACAACCCGCAGGGCGAAGGCATCGGCCCGCTCACGCCGAATCACCCGGATCCGGCGCGCGGACTGCGCCGGGCGCGGGCGGCGTCCGCATTGATGCTGGCCTTGCCCGGCGGGGCCTACCTCTACCAGGGCGAAGAGCTCGGCCTGCCCGAAGCCATGGAGCTGCCCGATGCCGCCCGGCAGGATCCTACCTGGTTCCGCACCAACGGCGAACGCTACGGCCGCGACGGCTGCCGCGTTCCCATCCCCTGGGAAGCCGCGGCCCCGGCCTTCGGCTTCAGCGCCAGCGGGGAAAGCTGGCTGCCGCAGCCGGCCAGCTGGAAGCGCTACGCGCGCTCGGAACAAGCCGCGCAGCCCGATTCGACCCTGAATATGTACCGCTCGCTGCTGCGCCTGCGCCGCGAAAACCAGTTGGGCTCCGGCGACGTGCAATGGCTGGAGACCGGCAGCGAGCAGCTGCTGGCGCTGCGCAACCGCGCGGTGACCGTCATCGTGAATTTCGCCGGGCAACGCGCCGAGCTACCCGGCCAGCTCGCCGGCCTGCCGGTCTTGCAGGCCAGCGCCGAACAGTCACGGCCCGGGGTCATCGAGGCCGAATCGGCCTTGTGGCTTGGCGCCGAGCGCCGGTAGCGCCCGGTAGTCTCGAAAGTACGTGCGGCATCCGGGCAACGGATGCCGCACCCGCTCAGCAATTCATCGAGGAAGGGTCAACGTGGCCGGTATCAAGGACGTGGCTGAAGCCGCAGGGGTTTCCATCGCCACCGTTTCCCGAGCGCTTTCGGGCCGCGGCAACGTCTCGGCCACCACCCTGGCCGCGGTGCGCCGCGCGGCCGACGAGCTGGACTACGTCGTCTCCTCCAGCGCCTCGGGGCTGGCCTCGGGGCGAACGCGCAATATCGGGGTGCTGGTGCCGATGATCAACCGCTGGTACTACGGTTCGGTGCTCGAAGGGATCAGCACGGCGCTGATGCGCGAAGGCTACGACACCACGCTGTACCAGTTGAGCAAGGACGTCGATCAGCGCGAAAAGGTCTTCTCAGATTTCCTCTTGCGCCAACGCGTGGACGCGGTGATCGCGGTGAACGTCGAGCTCAGCGAAGCCGAGGTAGCCGCCCTGCATGCACTGGATAAACCCCTGGTGGGAGTGGGCGGGCCGCTGCCCGGGGCACCCACCTTGTATTTGAATGAGGAAGCCGTCGCGGCCCTGGCCACCGAACACCTGATCACCTTGGGCCATACGCGGATCGCGCATATCGGCGGCAGCCAGGAAACCGACCTGGATTTCCAGCTCCCCACCCAGCGCCGCGCCGGATACGAACGCGCCTTGCGCGAAGCCGGCCTGAGCGTGGACGACGAATTGTATATGGGTGCTGATTTCACCATGGCCCAAGGCTACGAGGCGGCCAAGCAGCTGCTCGGCCACCCGGGGCACCGCCCCACCGCGATCTTTGCCGCGAGCGATGAGATGGCCATCGGGGCGATGCTCGCCGCCCGGGATCTGGGCCTGCAGCTTCCCCACGATCTGTCGGTGATCGGCATCGACAATCATGAGCTCGCCGAAATGTTCGGCCTGACAACCATCGAGCAGCGTCCGCATGAACAGGGCGAAACGGCCGTGGCGATGCTGCTGCGCACCATCCGCGGGCTGGAAGCCGCCGAGGGGCACCAGATCAAGCATCGGCTCATCGTGCGTTCATCGACAACGCGCCCACCGGCCTAGGCCGGTGGGCGCGTCGCCGCTATTAAGTTATTGTTTTGGCCGCGGCATGACTAGCCGAGGGTGGATGCCGGAGCCTCTTCGCCTTCAACTTCTTCCAGATGCAGGTTGCGGCCCTGGGTTTCGCCAACCCACAGCACGGCGCCGGCGGAAATCACGGTCAGCACCATAATGTAGACCGCGATCGACCCGGACCAGCCGGTAGCGGTCAGCAGGATCTGCGCGACGGTCGCGGCGAAGGCGCCGCCGAGGATCGAACCGAGCGCGTAGCCGATGGAGATGCCCGAGTAGCGGATGCGTGCCGGGAACATCTCGGCGTACATCGCCGACTGCGGGCCGTAGGAAAGACCCAGGCCGATGGTGAGCACAAAAATCCCGATCGTGTAGAGCACGATATTCGCGGTGTCCACGAGCATGAACATCGGAATCATCCAGACGAACACAATCCCGTAGCCGATGACGAACGTATTGCGGCGTCCGATCCTATCCGAAAGCCAGCCGCCGACCAGGGTGAAGATCAGCCAGCCGACCGAGCCGATGGTGGTCGCCAGCAGGATCGGCGCCAGCTCCATCCCCAGCACCTTGGTGGTGTAGGAGATGAAGAACGCGATCACCAGGTAACCGGCCGCGTTGTTGGAAACGAAGATCAGCGCCGCCTGCAGTACCTGCTTGAGGTTCGTGCTCATCAGTTCGCGCAGCGGGGTGTGCTCCGAAGCCTTGCGCTGTGCCATGGCCTTGAAGACCGGGGACTCTTCCACCGCGCGGCGAATCATGTAGCCGACAAGAATCAGCACCACCGACAGCAGGAATGGAATGCGCCAGCCCCATGACTGGAACTGTTCGGGAGTCATCGACACCCGCAGGATGAACAGCAGCCCGGTGGCCAGAATCATGCCGATGGGCACACCGATCTGCGGGAAGGCGCCAAAGTAGCCACGACGGGCATTCGGTGCGTGCTCCACGGCCATCAGCGCCGCTCCGCCCCATTCGCCACCTGCCGAGAAGCCCTGGATCACACGCAAGAGCACCAGCAGGATTGGCGCGCCGATGCCGATCGCAGCGTAGGTCGGCAAGACACCGATCAGCGAGGTGGCCACGCCCATGAGGATCAGCGTCAGCACCAGGATCTTCTTCCGGCCGTAGCGGTCGCCCAGGTGGCCAGCCACGACGGCGCCCAACGGACGGAAGAAGAAGGAAATGCCGATCATGGCGAAGGAAAGGATCTGCGCCAACGCAGGGTTCGATTCACCCAGCGGTTCCAGGAACAGCGGAGTCAGCAAGGTTGCGGTGAGCTGGGCAAAAATGAAGAAGTCGTACCACTCGATGGTGGTACCGACCAGGGTGCCGGCGAGAACGCGCCGCTCTTCCTGGGTGCGGGATACGGTTGTAGACATGTGCGAGTGTCCTCAGCTGAAGATGCGATTAAATACCGACCGTTCGGACGGGTAACAAACCAATAGTAGATTATGAGTGATCATCCTCACAAGCCAACGAGGCGCGGGCCACATTTCGGGCCGTGGGGCCACGGGCGATTCAGCAGACCTGCGGGGCAACGAAATTCTAAAAACGAATTCGCCGTTCGGATAGAGAACCCTTAGACTCGCTTTGAGAACTACTAGCGTCGAGCCCAAGGCGATTTGTCCGTCGGAATTTTCGGCGGCAGCGCCGGAATGAAGAAGATGTCATCCTCGCAAACTTTGTCTCGTGGTATCCGGGTATTGGAGATCGTTGCGGACTCCACGGTCAATCTGACCATCGCGGAAATCGCCGCCGAGCTCGACGTGCACCGTTCCATCGCCTACCGGATATTGCGCACCTTGGAAGAGCACCGTCTGCTCAGCCGCGACGAAGCCGGCCGGATTCGAACCGCCTCGGGATTAGCGGCACTGGCCCGGTCGGTGCAGCGTGACCTGCAAACCGCCGCGATGCCGGAGCTGACCAAGATCGCCAACGAACTGTCGATGACCGCCTTCATCGCCGTCTGGGAGCATGACATGTGCACCACCTTGCAGTCGGTCGAACCGCTGCACTCGCACCGCGCCATCGTTCACCGCCCCGGTTCGGTCCATGGCATGGATATCGGTGCCCCGGGGATCGCGATCCAGTCCAAATACACGCGCGGCCAATGGGACGCGATGCAAACCGGTATCGAGTACCGGGAGCCTGCGCGCGCCGCGCGCATCGAGGGGTACGCCACCAGTGAGGATGAAGTGATCCAAGGTGTCACGGCCATTGCGGTTCCCATCTCCCACAACGGGCCAACACCTGCGGCGATCGCGGTAGTCTTCGCCACGAGCACCGTGGATGATCGCGAACGCATTGTCCGCGCGCTCAAGGAAGCTGCGCTGAACATCGGCGACGAGCTGGACTAGCGCCAGCAAAAGCACCACAGATGAGCGAAGGCTCCTTCCCACCCGGGAAGGAGCCTTCGCTGAATCACAAGCTACGCTACCGTACCCGCGACAAGGACGGCGCCTGGGAGACGATCAGCTTCATGGCCAATGCGGCGAGCAGTATCAGGAATGCGGCCGCGCTGGAGACCCAGAAGGCCCCGAGATAGCCTGCCGAGTCGGCGAGCAGCCCGGCCAATCCGTTCCCGATCGAGGTACCCACCACGATGCCCGCCGACAGCAGCGTCATCACGGTGGACAGCAACTTCGGCGGAGCGACCTCCCCGCCGAGGGTCATCACCGTCACGATGACCGGCCCCACCGCGAAGCCCGCGACGAACAAGGCCAGCAGCATCCATGGGACGGTTGCCGCAAAATGCAATCCGAAGCTGGCGATAGTCAGCGCTAGACCGCAGGTGATCCAGCGGTTAATCTGGCTGAACCCTTGCGGCCAGGCGGCCACGGACACGGCAGCCAAGGCGCTGGAAATACCCATCGCTCCATAGAGCAGTCCGCCCTGGTTCGAGTCCCCCTGGGCGCCGGCAAAGGCGAGGGTGCCCGCGGCCGATGAGCCAAAGACGGTGCCCAAGCCGATCATGCCCATAACCAGCGCGCCAATCGCGGCGAGCCGGGCACGACCGATGCGGACCTTTCCGGTCTGCGCGGTGGCGGCGTGCAGCTTCACCGCGTCACCGGTGCGGTGCTTGGCAAAGACCGGGACGAGCACCACGGTGAGTACCGCGGCAATCAACAATGGCAAGGTGGGGTGCAGTAGCGATGCCAGCAGGCCAACGGCTACCGGGCCAAAGACGAAGCCGAGCTCGTCGAGCATGGATTCAAGGCTGAGCGCAGCGGTGAGCACCTTCGGGTTTCTCTTCTGCTGGCGTGTCATCGAAATCCAGCGCACCCGCGACATCGGGCCGACTTGCGGGCCGGTGGCACCGGCAAGCAGGGAAATCAGCACGAGCACGCCGACCACCATGCCCGGCCCGCTGTTTCCATACCAGGTGAGTACGAGCAGCAAGATGGTGTGCAGGATCGCAGCCGGAATGAGGACGGGGCGCTGGCCCAAACGGTCGGCCAGATAGCCGAGCGTCGGTCCGCCGATGGCCGAACCCAAGCCGACCATGGCGGCGCTCAGGCCGCCGAGTGCATAGGATCCCGAGGAGGCAGTCACCAGGGTCATGGACCCAATGGTGAGCATTGCCAGCGGAAGCCGGGCAAAGAAAGATAACGGAAGGTACGCGGTACCAACCATCGGAACCAATGATGCAAAACCTGGTTTAGGTTCGATGATTTCGTTCGGTTCGTTGGACAACATATGTTGAGTCAACAATTCTCCACAACAAAGCGTGTGTCGTCCCACGCCCCCCGACACACAAAATTTCCCAGACATGCCTGATGGCACTACTTTCAACATACCAGCGTCTTCGGCAATGTCTAGCTCATATAGCGAGCATCACTTCCGGAGTCATATCGATGGTCGACCCATGCTGCGTCTTGGTGACCGTGACACGGTTGGAAATGCGTTGTTTCATCTCTGAAACGTGTGAAACCAGGCCGATCATCCGCCCTCCGGCACGCAGCGATTCCAGCGCTTCCATAACCTGCTCCAGGGTCTCCGCATCAAGGGATCCGAAGCCTTCATCGACGAAGAGCGTCTGCATGTCCACGGCACCGCTGTGATGGGAAATGACGTCGGCCAGACCAAGCGCGAGCGCCAGCGAGGCCATGAAGGTTTCACCGCCGGACAGCGTCTGGGTATCGCGTTCCTTGCCGGTCCATGAGTCACGCACACGCAAGCCCAGACCGGACTTCGAGTTGCCGCGGGTCGAATCATCATGGTGCAAGGAGTAGCGATTCGAGGACATGATCATCAATCGCTCGGTCGCGGCCGCGGCGACTTCTTCCAAGCGCGCCGCCAGCACATAGGTGCTGAGCGTCATTTTGTACTTGTTCTCTCCCCCACCACGAATTACTTCGGCGAGGTCGCGAAGGCGCCGGTATGCGTCGATCACCGGTCCCGATTCCGAACGATACTCGGCCAGTGCCGTGACGGATTTGCGCAGCCGTTCGAGTTGGGTCTGCGCGAGCACCTCGTCCTGGCGTGCGCTCTCGAACAGCTCCTCGGCCAACTTGGCGTTCTCCCGTGCCTCGCGCAGGTCTTCCTCGGTCGGTGTTTTAATGCCCGCGGCGCTGAATTCCCGGGCACGCCGGTAGTCTTCGGAGCCCTTGAGCGTGGCAATGGCGCTGGAACGTACGGTGTCCTGGTGATGGATGCGCTCGAATTCCTCGCGCGCCTCCGTGGACAGCAGCGCCGCCGCATATTTCGCGTCCTCGTCGAATCCGGCCTCTTCGCGTTCACGAGTCCAGCTCTCTTGGGCCTTCTGCGCGGAATCCACCGCCGCTAGGTAGTCCTTGAGCGTGTTCAAGGCGCGATTGAAGATCGTGAATTCTGCGCGTACCTTCAGCACTACGTCATCGATGCCCAAATCACTGCCTTCACGCAGCTGCCTGAGTTTCTCCTCGAGCTCGGAAATCTGCGTGTTCAGGGACTCCACTTGCTTGGTACTCGCGGCGTGGTCCATCGCTGCCGCGGCGACCTTCGCGGTCTCTACTTCGATGCGCGTGCGCAGGGATTCGAGTTTTCGAACCAGCTCGGCAGTCTGGGCTTGTGCGGCAACGGCCGCGTCGAGTGCTTCCTGCGCTTCGCCGGCTTTGGCCTGGCCCGCCTCGACGGTTAGTTCCTGGGCGACTTCGGCCGCTGCCTCGAATTTGGTGGTCGCGATGTCACGGGCCTTGGCCTTGCGTTGCTGGAGGTCGCGTTCGTCCTGGACTGCTTTCTCCAGCGCTTCGAGCCGCTCGTCGTCGATCAGTTCGGCACCGGCTTCGGCTCGGGCCGGCCGTGGATGTTCCAGCGAACCGCACACCAGGCAGGGCGATCCGTCTTCGAGTGCCGCCGCAAGACGCAGCGCGCTCTGTTCCAGTTGGGTGCGTTGCGCGGCGATGTGCGTATTTTCCGCGGCGTTGAGCTTCAGGCTCTGCTCGGCATACTCGATGTCGGCTTTGGTCAGCGCAATACGGAGCTTATCGCGGAGTTTGACCTGGCCAACCAAGTCCTGCGCGGTTTTCAGCTCTTCGGTTGCCTGTTGTTTTGCCGTGGCGGCGGCTACCGCGTCGAGCTTGCCCGGATCCGCAGCAAGCTCATCGCGCCCAAGGCGCAATTGTTCGAGCGTCTTCTCCGCGTCGCTGCGGGACTTGAGCTGCTTGGCGGCCAGTTCGATCGATTCTTCGAGTTCTTGGCGAAGGCGTTGTTGCTTGGCCTCATCGCTCACCGCCGCCTTGAGGACCGCGAGCCGATTGCTCAATTTCAGCGTGCGCACTCGGATGTTCTCAAGGTCTTCGGCGTTGGGCTGGAGCCGCAGTCCGTGCTCCTTCAGCAGTTGGGCTTTGCTGTCTTCCCACGGCCCGGTCAGTTCTTTCAGCTCACGTTGCGTGTCCTTGAGTTGAGCCTCATAGCCGCGGATTCCGGCGGCCCGCCCATGGAGCTCAAGGCCCTGTCCGGCAAGGACGGCTGCGGGATGCATGCGTTCTTGCTCTGCCTCCAGGCTCAGCAATTCGGCCTGGCGGGCAAATACGCGGCGGCGTTCGTCCAGGGATTGCTGGTTTTTAAGCGCCTTGTCGCGTTGCATTCGTTGGTTTGCGCAGTTTTCCTGATGCGCCGTGGCTAGAGCAAGAATTCGGGCATCGTAGCCGGCAAATTCTGCGGCTAAATCCAGTGGTTGCTCCACCTCTTCCACGGGCTCTTCCGGGTCCCCCGTTTCGTGGACCGCCAAGTACTCGGTGGCTTCCTCGCGTATGCCATTTTCACGCGCGCTGAGCGTCGCTTCAACAGCGGCGGCCTTCTTGCGTTCCTCGCCTAGCCGTACGTTGAATTCTTCCTCGATCTTCGCGTAATCGCTGGTGTCGAAGAGGTTGCTCAACAGCTCTTCACGGGCGGTGGCCTTGGCGCGCAGGAAGTCGGCGAAGCCACCTTGCGGAAGCATCACCACCTTGGTGAATTGATCGCGGTCCAGCCCCAAGAGGCCCCCGAGGACCTGGCCCACCTCGTCGTTGCGTGTGGAGAGAGCTTCCCATTGCCCCTTGACCAATTCGCGCAACGCGCTGGATGCCTTCTGTTCGGTGATGCCATTCTTGCCGCGTTTGCTCGGGCGCATCCAGGCCGGCGACCGGGTGACCTCGAATCGCCGGTCCCCGATGGTCAGCTCGCAGATGACCTGCGGTTCGACTCCCAGCGCCGCATGGTCCGAACGGATCTGCCGGCTGCCGGCTCGATTTCCAGGCAAGGATCCATAGATGCCGTAGCAAATCGCGTCGAGGATGCTGGATTTCCCGGCACCGGTCGGACCGTCGAGCAAGAACAGTCCGCCGGAGGCCAGCTCGTCAAAATTGACTTCTTCGACGCCAGCGAAAGGGCCAAAAGCCTGAATTCTAAGCCGATGGATTCTCATTTGCTCACCTGTGCTTCACGAGTGCTGCGGATGACCGAATCGAGCAATTCGCGTTCAAGTTCATCGGGGTGCCGGTCCCTGACATGTTCGATGAAGTCCGAGCAGACCTGCGCGGTGCTGGTCGCCTTGGCCATGCGTTCGGAGTAGCTGGACTTTTCCTTCACCTTGCCGCCTTGCGGGTCAAAAGCCAGCACCACCGTGTCCGGGAATCGGGTCCGCACCTTGCTCATCGCATCGGCCGGACGTTCGGGATCGGTCAGGGTCACCTGGCACCAGGCGTCCTGGGCGTATTCGAGGGACTCATCGGCGAGCAGGTCCGCCAAGTCTCCGCGGAGCACGGCCAGCTTTTTAGGCACCGAGAGGATGGCCTCCTGGTACCCGGTGATGCCTTCGGCTCCGGTATCGATCAGCCACACGCCCTTGCGCTGGTTCACCTCGGAGAACGAGTAGGCCAAGGGGGAACCCGAATAGCGGATGTGTTCGGTAATGCGTTGCCGGCCATGCAGGTGTCCCAGCGCGGTGTAGTCAAAGTTCTCAAACAGGTGCGCCGGCACCACATCCAGATTTCCGGTGCTCAGCTCTCGTTCGGAGTCGCTGCCCTGTCCGCCGGCGGCAAAGAGATGAGCCATGGCTACGGAGACGACCGGCGAACCCTGCTGGCGCAAGCCGGCCAGATGCCCCTCGATGCGCGTGAGTGCGGCGCCGGCCACCGCTTCATGGCTGGCCCGATCGACCTGCAGCTCGTCCATCACCATGCGGGGCTCCAGGTACGGGATGCCGTAGACGGCCACCTGGTGGTCCCCGCCGTCGAGCAGCACCGGTTCGAGCATGCGTGCGGGTTCGGCGAAGATGTGCACCCCGGCGGAGTCAAGCAGTGCCGAGGCGAAGCCCAGCCGTGAGGCGGAATCGTGATTGCCGCTGGTCAGGATCAGCGTCGCCCCGGTCTTGCGAAGTTCACCGAGCGCCCAGTTGCAGAGGCGGACCGCATCGACATGTGGCAGCGCCCGGTCGTAGATGTCACCGGCCACCAGCACCGCGTCAACCTGGCGTTCGCGGGTGATGTCGATGATCTCCTGAAGTACGTTGCGCTGGGTTTCGAGCAACGACGCACCATGGAAGGTCCGTCCCAAATGCCAGTCGGAGGTATGAAGCAATCGCATGAATCCACCTTATGCACTTGCGCCGACAGAATGAGCATTAGAATGTGGAGTGTGAATGAAACCGGTGAAATTGCACTCCTGCCAGAGAACTACTCAGACAAGGTGTTCGCGATCCTGCTCGGCATAGCCGACGGCGCAACCCACGCCCGCGACGATATCGATCCCGGCGCCACCGAATTGCTCCCGCTGTATATGGCCGACGGGCTGCTCGAAGCCCTCGAATGGGCCAACGACGGTGTGGGCAGCGATGAAGCGGCCTGTATGTGGCTTGCCTCGCTGCGCGGCTACGCACAGCTGACCGGGTCTTTCCCTACCGGAGCGCCCGAACCGCTGAAACGCTGGATCGATGCCGAGTTCGCCAAGGTTGAACTGCACGAAGGCATCCTGCCCGGCGACCCGCAAAATGTCGCCGGACTGAACTCCGCCGATATGGGTCAGCGCGTTCGCCCCACGGGCCCCAACGCCGATTCAACCGGAGTGCTTCCGCGTGCGGCCGTTGCCGCACTGCTGGCCCGCGTACCCGTGGACACCACGGTTGCCGTGGCCCGCTCGGCCGCATTCCTGACGCACGATACCCAGGCTGCCAACACGGCCATCGCCGCCGCAAAGATCATTCGTTCGGCCATGGAACGCTCCGAAGGCTCCGCCGGCGAATGGGAAGGCATGCTTGAAGGGCTGGAAGGCCCTTCGGCCGAGGCCCTGCGCCAAGTCGTTTCCATCGTCCGGGATTCGCTGCACCTGTCACCGACCGATGCCTACGCTGCCTACTTCGCCGACAAGGGACCCGCCGAGGCCGAAGAAGAATCCGATGTCGAAGCCGAAGAGGCGCCAGCAGACGACGAGACCACCGTACGCGACCCAGAAACCGATGCCTACGCCGTAGCCCTGTTGGCTGCCGTTTATGGTTCCGATGCAGTGGGCGACCGCCCTGCCTCCGCGTTGGATGACATCATCTCCGAGCTGCATGACCGTTGGATGGCCCTGCTCGTCTAAACGCGTATCGCTGCGACGGTGCCGACATAATCGTTGGCTCGCCTGGTCCCGGATTCCGGAAGATTGGTGCCGGGACCAGGTGAGCAGACTTCTCAAGGTTCTAGGCAAACCTGCCGCACACGCCACAGCGGGATGTCGACGCGAACACTCTCGGGTTCTCACATTCCGCCGGCAACGCGCAGCGTCGCCCCGGTGGTGTACCCGGCATCCTCGGAGAGCAGCCACGCGACGGCTCCGGCAATCTCTGCCGGATCTCCGGCGCGCCCCAGTGGGATCGCAGTGGCCACTTTCGCTGGCCGCTGCGGGTCCTGGTGGAAGTCGGTCCAGACGGTCCCGGGCTCGACGCAGTTGACACGGACGCCATACGAGGCGACCTCTTTTGACAACCCGACGGCAAGGGCGGCCACGCCTGCCTTCGCGGCAGCATAGTGCACGTAGGAACCGGGGCTGCCAATCGTGGAGGCTGCGGAACCAATAAGCACCAGCGAACCGCGCGTCGCCTTGAGGCGCGGGATTGCGGCGCGTGCGGTCAGCACCGGGCCAAGCAGGTTGACCTCGAGATCCTGCCGGATCGCCTCGGGGTCGAGATCGTCCAATGCTCCGACAGCCTCGACGGCGCCGGCCGACGCAACCACACCCGCTAGCGGACCGAGGGCCTCGCTGGACCGAAAGAATTCTTCCAACGACGTCGGATCGGTGACATCGACGCGGGAGGCGAGCGCATGACCGCCCTGCTGGCGGACATTGTTCGCTAAGGAGATGGCGGCTTGCTCATCGCGGCGGTAGCCGATGAGAACATTATGCCCCGCGGCTGCAACGCGTTGGACGATGGCAGCACCAATGCCTCGCGACCCGCCGGTGACCGCGACCACCATTCCAGAAGAGTTCATTCACCGAGCTTAAACGCGGCAGGCGGGCGCGCCAAATCTGGGCACCTGAACACTCATGCAAGTTACTGGCGGGAGGTTATTCCTGGCTTGATCCCGGATCGTTAGCCACTAGACGATGAAGCTAGCTCTTGTTCCTCACCGGTGGTGGAGTTCTGCTCCGCGTCTGGGAAGACAAATTTGTGCAGCGCCCACCAGCGGAAAACCATGGCCAGTACGGTGCCGATGATCGGCCCTGAAACGAAGTCGGCGATTTCCTGGCTCAGGAAGGAGACTTGCGGATAGTGATATCCCAGGATCCACCGGGACACATACAGTGGGGCCGAGTTGATGCCAATGCCAATCAGTGAAACCGCGAAAAATCCGATCGCCTGGACGCGCTTGCGGAAGGCATCGTTCTGATGCTGGAAGGTGTACTGCCGGGTGAGGACGAAGGAGACGATTGTCGCAACACCGTTGGCAATGATGAAAGCGGTCGTCGGGTGCGCTTCGAGCACGGTGAATTTCAGACCGTAGTTGACCACTAGCGTCACCACAAAGCAGAACCCGCCCACGCCGACGAAGCGCATGAGTCTTGTTAGCACGCGATTTTTACCGCTCACAGTTGCTCCGTGGTTGTTAGTGGCTGAAGACGTTGTTGCGGCTGGCCGTGCTTAACCCTGGACGGCCATTCCGAAGCCTTCGACCAGTTGCATGAATTCACCTTCGGAGATGATTTCCACGCGTTGCCCCTTGTCACGCAGTTTCAGCACGTGCTTTGCCTTGTTGGTCAGCCGCCCGTTGGAGAGATCCTGCGGCACAAACCCATCTCCGACAACCAGCGCGGTCGTTGCCCGGGTGACCCGCGAGGCGGTCTGCGCACCGTAGTTAGCGGCCCATTGCTTTGCCTTGGGGCGAGGCACGGCGAGATTGCCGGTAAAGACCATCACCTGTCCGTATAACGGATGCGTGGGATCGGCACTCGAATTCGGTTCGGGATTATCGCCTTCCTGCGGCCATGAGCCGAAGGCGTCTTGGGGCGGCAGCGGTTGGCCGCTGGCTATCCAGCCTTGTGCGTCACGGGTAGCGCGGGAAAACTCTTCGCCTGGGTTCCACGCGGCGGTCAATCCAAGCCCGACTTTGTAATGATCGGCTGCCTGCAAGACAGTGCTCGCATTGCTGCGTTGCGCTATGTCGATCATCGCCCACGCGCAGGCCTCGGCATCAGCCAAGGCTTCGTGGTGGTTTTCGATTGGGTGCCCGGCCTCTTCGGCGACGAACGGCAGCGAATAGCTCGGCAGATCATAGGCCTTGCGCGAAAGCTTGACCGTGCAAAGGTGAGCAAGTTGCGGTACCGATAGCTCACTTGCTTCGGAAGCTGCCCGAATGACGCCCGAGTCGAAAGCCGAGTTGTGGGCTACGAGAACATCTGAACCGACGAACTCCAGCAGGTCGCCGAGCTTCTCGCCGACCCGTGGCGAGTGTGTGACCATATCCTCGGTGATGTGGTGAATCGAGACGTTCCGTGGGTCGAAATGATCGAAACCCTCCGGAGGCCGAAGCAACCACTGTTCGGTTTCGACGATACGTCCGGAACGGACCTTTACTAGGCCGACCGAGCAGGCCGAGCCGATAAATCCGTTCGCCGTTTCAAAATCTAGCGCTGTGAAGTCCAATGACACGCCTGCCAGTTTACTCCCTTTCGCTAAATCAACGTCATCGGTGTCCCCTCGACGGCCTTTCTCGGCTGCAAGACTCCCTTTTACTACAGCGTTGCGTATCTCATTAAACACGTATCTGACCTGCGTTTATTAACAATCGATTCGATTCGCCGCAAAATAGGAAGAGCAAGACAGCTCACATCAGAAGGCACTGCAGTTCCCGCGATTCACGCCGTAATGGATTACGCATTTTGATGGCGAACCGCTCAGCATGCGCAGGCCATTTCCACTAGCTGCCTCCCTTCGCCCATAGCCCATAGCCCCTAGCCCCTGCAAGGATCCATCGTCCACAGGACGACAATCGGATTTTCGGGTTAAAACAGCGAAAGGCCCAGAGCTGCACCGAACACGGCATTG